>CAMBCD010000243.1 GCA_945863085.1 Bordetella parapertussis | reverse complement strand
GATCAGGAACAGTTCCGAATTGCCGACAGTCACGTAGGCTTCTTTCAATTGTGCACGACCGGCACGAATGGCTTTTACCTCCCATCCCTCCAAGGCAATACCTGCCTCAAAGCGCTGTTCGATAAAATAGTCGTAAAACGCCTTTTTGTTCTCAACGATACTCATTGCGCAGCCAAGTCATGACAAAGCGTATTTTAACCGGCCCGGACACGGCGCTGCAGATTCCCGTATGAAAGTATCCCGCTCGGCACTGGTTAACTTCAGCGCGGCGCAGATGTTCGGCCTGGTGGATGACATTGAGCGATATCCTGAATTTCTACCCTGGTGCAGCGCTACCACGGTGACTTCGCGTAATCCGGCGACAACCTGCGCGACCATAAACATCAGCTACCACGGCATTCGACAGCAATTTTCGACTGAAAATCACAAGCAATTTCCGCAACGGATGACCATGCAACTGGTCGAGGGCCCCTTCAGGGCGCTGGATGGTGAATGGCGGTTTACACCGCTCGACGAGCAAGCCTGCAGGATTGACTTCCAGTTGCATTATGAGTTTTCCAGCATTTTGCTGGAAAAACTGGTCGGTCCTGTTTTCGGCTACATCACCGGCACCATGGTTGATGCTTTCCTGAAGCGGGCAGAGCAATTGCACAAGGTGTGAGTCGGATGAAAATTTCTGTCGTTTATGCTTTGCCTGAACGGCAAATTGTGCGGGAACTGGAGTTGCCCATCGGTGCGACCGTGGGTTTCGCAATGCAGGAATCAGGGTTGTTGCGGGAGTTTCCGGGCATTGATCCGAGCACGACACCACTTGGAATATACGGAATCGTCGTATCGGATGATGCCGTGCTACAGCACGGAGATCGCTTGGAAATCTATCGGCCGCTGAATGTCGAACCCAAAGCGGCGCGACGCCTGCGCAGCAAAAAACGCTGACGGATTATTTGCAGTTGCTTTCCACTGCGCGCTGTGCCCGCGCTATTTCCGTGGCGCGCTCGCTGTCTTCCATGAATATGCGCTCACCGGTTGCCGGATCGGTTTTTCCGATCCGGTTTCCGGATTGCAGACTGACCAGGTAAGACTTCGCAGTCTCACAATTCTTCTTTTGATCGGCTGCTTGCTGGTTTTTTTCTTCGCCTTTTTTTGCCGCTTCCTGCTGCTCCAGCTGGCGTTTGCGGAATTCAGCGTCGCGTTCAGTCAGGGATTTTTGCGGGGTTGCTGGTGCAGCGCCCGGGTTGTTGCGGATGCCGGTGGACTCCGCCTTGGTGCCGGGAGGGCAGGCGGCAGCAAATTCGACCCGGCCGCCGGCGCCTACGCATTTCATGATCTGGGCGTGCGCCGCAAAGGGCAGGGTGGCGAGGGCAAGAATGGCGAGGAAAGTTTTCATGATCAACACCTGCTCAATTTGTGGTCGCTGCTATGGTCGCTGCTGTGGGCGCGGCCGTATTGCCGATCCGCGCAAGACTGCCCAGAAAATAGCCAGTTTGTGCACCGCCGTCAATGGAATAACGCCGCAGTCAGTTTACCGTTTACGCCTCAACGCCTATAATCCGCGCTTTGCGAAGGACGCATCCCATGCGCGTGGTGCAGAAAGCCCTGACTTTCGACGATGTGCTGCTGATTCCGGCACATTCCTCAATCCTGCCGCGTGAAGTCAGCCTTAAAACCAAGCTTACCCGCGGCATTTCCCTGAACATACCGCTGTTGTCCGCGGCAATGGATACCGTGACGGAATCCCGCCTTGCGATCGCCATTGCCCAGGAAGGCGGCATCGGCATCGTGCACAAGAACATGACGCCAAAGGCGCAGGCCGTCGAGGTCACCAAGGTCAAGCGCTTCGAGAGCGGCATCGTCAAGGATCCGATCACCATCACGCAGGACATGACCGTGAAGGACGTGCTGGCATTGACCCGGCAGCACCGCATCTCCGGCCTGCCAGTGGTCGGCGCCGACGGCAAGGTGGTCGGCATCGTCACCAACCGCGACCTGCGCTTTGAAAGCAAGCTGAACCAGCCGGTCAAAAACATCATGACGCCGCGGGCCAGGCTGATCACAGTGCGCGAGGGTTCGGGGCGGGAAGAGGCCAGGATGCTGATGCACAAGCATCGCCTGGAACGGGTGCTGGTGGTCAACAAGAACTTCGAGCTGCGCGGCCTGATCACGGTCAAGGATATTCTCAAATCCTCCGAGCACCCCAACGCCTGCAAGGACAAACTGGGCCGCTTGCGCGTCGGTGCGGCAGTCGGTGTCGGTGAGGGCACGGAAGAACGCGCCGAGGCGCTGGTCGAGGCCGGTGTCGATGTCATCATCGTCGATACCGCGCACGGTCATTCCGAGGGCGTGCTGAAGCGTGTGCGCTGGCTGAAGCGCACTTATCCGAAACTGCAGGTCATCGGCGGCAACATCGCGACGGCTTCTGCGGCAAAAGCATTGGTCGACCACGGTGCCGACGGCGTCAAGGTCGGCATCGGCCCCGGATCGATCTGCACCACGCGCATCGTCGCCGGCATCGGCGTACCGCAAATCACCGCGGTGGACAACGTCGCAAAGGCACTGGCAAAAACCGATGTGCCGCTGATTGCCGATGGCGGCATCCGTTATTCCGGCGACATCGCCAAGGCGATTGCTGCCGGCGCCTATTCGGTGATGGTCGGCAGCCTGTTTGCCGGCACCGAAGAATCGCCGGGTGAAATCGAACTGTTCCAGGGCCGTTCCTACAAGTCGTACCGCGGCATGGGTTCGCTGGGCGCGATGCAACAGGGTTCCGCTGACCGTTATTTCCAGGAACTCGACGAACTCGACACCGAGAAGCTGGTGCCCGAAGGCGTCGAAGGCCGCGTCCCGTACAAGGGAGGTGTCGCGCCGCTGATCCATCAATTGATGGGTGGCCTGCGTGCGAGCATGGGCTACATGGGTTGCGGCAGCGTCGATGCCATTCGCCGTGAAGCCGAGTTCGTCGAAATCACCTCGGCCGGCATCCGCGAATCCCATGTGCATGATGTGCAGATCGTCAAGGAAGCCCCGAATTACCGCGTTGAATGATCTGTCCGCCGGCGCCCTGCGCGCCGGCGCCTGAAAACCAGACGTAATGGTCCAGTCCGTGCAACACGAAAAAATCCTGATTCTCGATTTCGGTTCGCAATACACCCAGTTGATTGCGCGCCGGGTTCGCGAGCTTCACGTGTACTGCGAACTCCACCCGCACGACGTCACCGAAGATTTCATTCGCGCCTTCAAGCCCGCAGGCGTGATCCTGTCCGGGGGGCCGGCTTCCGTTTGGGAAGACAGTACGCCACGTGCTCCGGCGCTCGTTTATAAACTGGGCGTGCCAGTGCTGGGCATTTGCTACGGCATGCAGACCATGGCGGAGCAACTCGGCGGCAAGGTTGAAATGGGCAAGGTGCGCGAGTTCGGTTATGCCGAAGTGCGCGCGCGCGGCCATACTGCGTTGTTGAAAGACATCCAGGATCGGGCTACGCCCGATGGCCACGGCCTGCTCGATGTGTGGATGAGCCACGGTGACAAAGTCATAGACATGCCGTCAGGCTTCAAGCTCATGGCGAGCAACGAAACCTGCCCGATCGCCGGCATGGCCGACGAGGCGCGCAAGTTCTACGCCGTGCAGTTCCATCCTGAGGTCACGCACACGCCGCGGGGCAGGGCGCTGATCGAACGTTTTGTGCTTGGCATCTGCAGCCTCAAGGGTGACTGGAGCATGCCCAATTATGTCGAGGAAGCTGTTGCGCGCATCCGTCGCGATGTCGGCGATGAGGAAGTCATCCTTGGTTTGTCTGGAGGCGTGGATTCCTCAGTTGCTGCGGCATTGATCCATAAAGCCATCGGCAAACAACTGACCTGCGTGTTTGTCGACAACGGCCTGCTGCGGCTCAATGAAGCCGAGCAGGTCATGGCCACCTTCGCACAAAACCTCGGCGTCCGGGTGATCCACGTCAATGCCCGCGACCAGTTCATGGGGCATCTGGCGGGTGTCACCGACCCCGAACAAAAACGCAAAATCATCGGCCGCGAATTCATCGAGGTTTTCCAGGCCGAGTCGGCAAAACTGCCCAAGGCCAAATGGCTGGCGCAGGGGACCATCTATCCGGACGTCATCGAATCGGCCGGCGCCAAGACCAAAAAAGCCCACACCATCAAGTCGCATCACAATGTCGGTGGCCTGCCGGATACGCTGCATCTGAAGCTGCTGGAGCCGCTGCGCGAACTGTTCAAGGACGAAGTGCGCGACCTGGGTCTCGCCCTCGGCCTGCCGCGCGACATGGTGTTCCGTCATCCGTTTCCGGGTCCCGGCCTCGGCGTGCGCATCCTCGGCGAGGTCAAGGCGCAATACGCCGACCTGCTGCGCGAAGCCGATGCGATTTTCATCGAAGAACTGCGAGCTGCGGACTGGTATGACAAAACCGCGCAGGCTTTTGCCGTGTTCCTGCCGGTCAAGTCGGTAGGCGTAATGGGCGACGGCCGCACTTATGAATATGTCGTTGCCTTGCGTGCAGTACAGACCACAGATTTCATGACAGCACACTGGGCCGAGCTGCCGTACAGCCTGCTGGCCAAGGTGTCGAACCGCATCATCAACGAGGTGCGCGGCATCAATCGGGTGGTCTACGACATATCGGGAAAACCTCCCGCCACGATTGAGTGGGAGTAGCCCAAATCATATGCAAAACTATTGATTATTTGTCTAGTTTTGAGTATGTT
>CAMBCD010000242.1 GCA_945863085.1 Bordetella parapertussis | reverse complement strand
CTGCCGCGCTGTCGTACAGGCAAAGGTCTCGCTTGCGATGCCTTGCCGGCAGGGCCGGGGAAACGGATACATCCCGCTTCCCGTGATGACGGCCGTGCCGCGGCGGTGACTTATATTATTCCGCCGTAGCTACTCCCCTTTGCGGCGATGCCCCGGAACTGCCCCCAAGCCGGAACACGCGCTCGCGCTTCTAAGCCCGACTCTTTACCATGCCGGCTTCAGCAGCGTCAATAACAGCGCCGCTGAAACCGCCGTGAACAGATCAGAACAGCCCCACCACCTTGCCTTCCTCATTCAGGTCAATCTTCTCGGAGGAAGGCACCTTGGGCAGGCCGGGCATGGTCATGATGTCACCGCAGACCATCACCACAAACTCGGCGCCGGCCGACAGCCGCACTTCACGGATGTTGACCATGTGTCCCGAGGGCGCGCCGCGCAGACCGGCATCGGTCGAAAACGAGTACTGCGTCTTCGCCACACACACCGGATAGTCGCCGTAACCGTCCTCCTGCAGCTTCTTGATCTGGCCGCGCACCTTGTTGTCGGCGGAGATGTCGGCCGCGCCGTAAATCTTGGTGGCGATGGTTTTCATCTTGTCCCACAGCGGCAGCTTCTCGTCGTAGACGAACTTGAACTGGTTCTCGCCCTGGTCGATCAGTTCGACGACCTTTTTCGCCACTTCGGTCGCGCCCGCGCCGCCGTCCGCCCAGTGCCGCGCCAGAATCACAGGCACGTTGTGCGGTGCCATTTTCTTTTTCAGCAGTTCGATCTCGGCATCGGTGTCGAAAGTGAAATGGTTGATCGACACCACGCATTTCAGGCCGTAGTTCTCGCGCACGTTTTTGACATGGCGCTCGAGGTTGGCCACGCCTTTTTCCAGCGCCGCGAGGTTTTCCTTGTTGAGTTCCTTGACGTCGGCGCCGCCGTGGAATTTCAGCGCGCGGATGGTGGCCACGACCACGCAGGCATCGGGTTTGAGGCCCGACTTGCGGCACTAGATGTCGACGAATTTCTCGGCACCGAGGTCGGCGCCGAAGCCGGCTTCGGTGACCACGTAGTCGGCCAGTTTCAGCGCGGTCTGGGTGGCAATCACGGTGTTGCAGCCGTGGGCGATGTTGGCAAAGGGGCCGCCGTGCACAAACGCCGCGTTGTTTTCCAGCGTCTGCACCAGGTTCGGCGCCAATGCGTCCTTTAACAACACCGTCATTGCGCCGTGTACTTTCAGGTCCTTCGCCCGCACCGGCTTCAGATCGCGGGTGTAGGCAACGACGATGTTGCCGAGCCGCGTTTTCAGGTCCTTCAGTGAAGTCGCCAGACAGAAAATCGCCATCACTTCGGAAGCAACGACGATGTCGAAACCGTCCTGGCGCGGATAACCGTTGCCCGGGCCGCCCAGCGACACCGTGATGTCACGCAATGCGCGGTCGTTCATGTCCATCACCCGTTTCCAGGTGATGCGGCGCACGTCGATGCCCAGTTCGTTGCCGTGGTGGATGTGGTTGTCCATTGCCGCGGCCAGCAGGTTGTTGGCCAGTGCGATGGCATTGAAGTCACCGGTAAAATGCAGGTTGATGTCTTCCATCGGCACGATCTGCGCATAACCGCCGCCCGCAGCGCCACCCTTCATGCCGAATACAGGACCCAGGGACGGTTCACGCAGGCAGATGATTGCTTTTTTGCCGATCTTGTTCAGCGCGTCGCCGAGACCGACCGTGGTCGTGGTCTTGCCTTCGCCGGCAGGCGTCGGGCTGATCGCAGTGACCAGGATCAACTTGCCGTTTTTTTTGTTTTTCAGGCTGTCGACATACTCCAGCGACACCTTGGCCTTGGTGTGGCCGTACGGCACCAGGTGTTCCTCGGGGATGCCCAGCTTTTGCGCAATCTTGACGATGCGCTCCATTTTCGCCGCTTGGGCAATTTCAATATCCGACAGTGCCATGTTGTTCCTCTCCTGATCGTGATCCGGTGAACGCCCGCGGAACGGGCTGTATTTTTGCCTGCTGTTTTGATCTGCTGCTGTTAGGTTGCCGCTGTTATTCCGTTTTATGCTTTTTCAAGTTGCGCCAGCACCTGACCGCCGCCGTAACTGGAACGCGGCGTCAGTTCGCCGCCCTTCATGACCTTTACCGCGCAGTACTTGAACTCGGGAATCTTGCCAAAGGGATCCAGCGCAGCATTGGTCAGCAGGTTCACCGCCGCTTCGTAGTAACAGAAGGGAATGAACACTGCGCCGCGCGGCGTGCCGTCGTCGGGACGTGCGTGCAATGAAATGAGACCACGCCGCGATTCAACCGTGATCACGTCGCCACCCCGGGCGCCGATCTGGTCCAGATCCAGCGGATGCATGGACACCGTCGGTTCCGGCTCGATCGCATCAAGCACGCCGGCACGACGCGTCATCGCACCGGTATGCCAGTGTTCGAGCTGGCGGCCGGTGATCAGCACAAACGGGAACTCACCGTCAGGACGTTCATTGGCCGGAATGACATCGGCCGGCACAAACTTCGCCCTGCCCGTAGCGGTCGGAAATTTATCAATAAAAACAATGGGTTGACCAGGATCGCCTTCCTCTTCGCAGGGATAGGTGACACAGCTTTCGGCTTCGAGCCGTTCCCAGGTAATGCCGGCGATGGAGTTCATCGCTTTGCGCATCTCGTTGAACACGTCCTTCGGACCGTTGTAGTTCCAGTCAAGACCGAGACGGCGCGCCAGTTCCTGGATGATCCACAGGTCGGGTTTGGCCTCGCCCGGCGCGTCCAGCGCCTTGCGACCCAGTTGCACCATGCGATCGGTATTGGTCACGGTGCCGTCTTTTTCCGGCCATGCCGTCGCCGGGAAAATCACGTCGGCGTAATAACAGGTTTCGGTAAGGAAAATTTCCTGCACCACCAGACAATCGAGTTTCGCCAGCGCTTCGCGCGCGTGGTGCGCATCGGGATCCGACATCGCCGGGTTTTCGCCCATCACGTACATGCCGCGGATCTCCCCCTGCAGCGTGGCGTGGATGATTTCCACCACCGTCAGGCCGGGCTTGGGATCGAGCTTCATGCCCCACAGTTTTTCGAAACGCGCCAGCGCCTGCGGATTGTCGACGCGCTGGTAATCCGGGAACACCATCGGAATCAGGCCGGAGTCGGAAGCGCCCTGCACGTTGTTCTGGCCGCGCAGCGGATGCAGCCCCGTGCCGGGACGGCCGATCTGACCGGTCATCAGGCACAGCGCAATCAGGCAGCGCGCATTGTCGGTGCCGTGGATGTGCTGAGAGATGCCCATGCCCCAGAGGATCATCGAAGCTTTGGAGGTCGCGTAAAGCCGTGCCACTTCCCTGATGGTTTCGGCGGGGATACCACACACCGGCGCCATCGCTTCCGGGCTGTAGCCCTCGACGTTTTTCTTCAGGTCCTCGTAACCGATGGTGCGCGACTTGATGAAATCCTCGTCGACCAGGCCTTCATGGACGATGACATGCATCATCGCGTTCAGCAGCGCGACGTCGGTATCGGCCTTGAACTGCAGGGAATGCGCGGCATGGCGCGACAGCTCCGAGCGCCGCGGATCGGCATAAATCAGCTTGGCACCGTTTTTGATGGCGTTTTTGATCCAGGTCGCCGCCACCGGGTGGTTGGAAATCGGGTTGGCCCCTATCAGGAATATCACCGAGGCACGCGCCACATCATTGATCTGGTTCGACACCGCGCCGGAATTCACCGCTTCCATCAGTGCCGCAACACTCGAGGCATGGCACAGCCGCGTGCAATGGTCGACGTTGTTGGAGCCAAAACCGGTGCGCACCAGTTTCTGGAACAGATAGGCTTCCTCGTTGGTGCCTTTTGCTGAACCGAAACCGGCGAGTCCCTTTTTGCCGCTCTGATCACGAATCGCGCGCAGCTTGCTCGCAGCGAGATCCAGCGCTTCTTCCCAGGTCGCTTCGCGGAAATACTCCAGCGGATTCGCCGGATCCATCGTGAAGTCGGCGTGTTTGGGCGCGCCCGGTTTGCGGATCAGCGGTTTGGTCAGCCGCTGCTTGTGGTGCACATAGTCGAATCCGTAACGACCCTTGACGCAGAGGCGCTCGTGGTTGGACGGGCCGTCGCGGCCGTCCACGGAAATGATCTTGTTGTCCTTGATGTTGTAGGTCAGCTGGCAGCCGACGCCGCAGTACGGGCACACCGAATGCACCTGCTTGTCGGGTTTGACCAGCCCGGCTTCGCGCGCCGGCATCAGCGCCCCGGTCGGACAGGCCTGCACACATTCGCCGCAGGCCACACAGGTTGATTCCCCCATCGGGTCGCCGAGATCAAACACGATGGCCGAATGTTCGCCGCGGAAAGCGTAGCCGATCACATCGTTGACCTGCTCTTCACGGCAGGCGCGCACGCAGCGCGTGCACTGGATGCAGGAATCGAGATTGACCGCGATGCCGTAATGCGACACATCGGCCTGGGGCTGGTGCCGTGCCTTGAAACGCGGCTTGCCAACCTTTAGCCTGGCCACCCATTGGTCGAGTTCCGAGCTGCGGGTGTGGCGCTGCTCCGGCATGTCGGAGAGCAGCAGTTCCATGACCATTTTCTGCGACGCCAGCGCACGCGCATTGTCGGTGGTGACTTCCATGCCCGGCGACGGCTTGCGGCAGCAGGATGCCGCCAGCACGCGTTCACCCTTGACCTCGACCACGCAGGCGCGGCAGTTGCCGTCGGGCCGCATGCCCTCCTTGTAGCAGAGATGCGGGATTTCGACGCCGTGGCGCTTCGCTGTCTGGATGATGGTCTCGGACGCGTAGCCGA
>CAMBCD010000241.1 GCA_945863085.1 Bordetella parapertussis | reverse complement strand
GGATAGCAATTGTAAATAAGCAGCTGCAAATAATCTGTCAGCTTTTTTTGCTGCGCAGGTGTCGTGCAGTCTTCGGTTCGACGTTCAGCGGGCGGTAGATTTCCACCCGGTCTCCCGGTTGCAGCACAGTATCGCCGGACACGAATCTTCCGTATATCCCGATTGCTGTCCTGGCCGGATCAATGGCTGGAAACTCCTGTAACAGCCCCGATTCCCGCAGCGCAGCGGCCACGGTCGCACTTACTGGCAACTCCAGCTCCCGCACGATTTGCCGGTCAGGCAAAGCATAAACAACAGAGATTTTCATCCAGTTCACGCAGTGTGCAACTGTTCTGCACGCTTCAGGAAAGCATCCACCATGGTGCCTGCGATGTAGCCGAATACAGGCCCGACCAGTCTTTCCAGTAAGGTGCTGGAGAACTCATAGTGCAACTGAAAATCAATCCTGCAGGCCTGCTCGTCCAGTGATGTAAACCGCCATTCGCCATCGAGCGACTTGAACGGACCTTCTACGAGACGCATGGTCATGCGCTCCGGAACCTGCTTGTGATTTTCAGTCGAAAAACTCTGACGGATACCACGATAGCTGATATGTATGGTCGCGCAGGTTGTCGCCGGATCACGCAGGGTCACCGTGGTACCGCTGCACCAGGGCAGAAACTCAGGGTAGCGCTCAATGTCATCCACAAGACCGAACATCCGGGCTGCGCTGAAGTGAACCAGTGCCGAACGGGATACCTTCATGCGGGAATCTGCTGCGCCGTCTCCGGCCCGGTTAAAATACGGTTTGTCATGACCTGGCTGCGCAATGAGTATCGTTGAAAATAAAAAGGCGTTTTACGACTATTTTATCGAACAGCGCTTTGAGGCGGGTATCGCCTTGGAAGGCTGGGAGGTAAAGGCGATCCGCGCCGGGCGCGCGCAGTTGAAGGAGGCCTACGTCATTGTCGGGAATTCCGAACTGTTCCTGATCGGCTGTCATATCAGCCCTTTGCCCGCCGCCTCCACCCATGTGCAGCCGGACCCCACCCGGACCCGCAAGCTGCTGCTGCATGCCGAGGAAATCAACCGGCTGATCGGCAGCGTGGAGCGCGCGGGATACACTCTGGTGCCCTTGAACCTGCATTACTCAAAAGGCAGGATCAAACTGGAAATCGGGCTCGCCAAGGGCAAAAAACAGCACGACAAACGGGATACGGAAAAAGACCGGGAGTGGCAGCGTGAACAGCAGCGGCTGATACGTGCAAAATAGTGAACTGCATGCTGGAACAGGTATACAGCTAAACAGGTGTGGGGTGGCTGACGGGACTCGAACCCGCGACAACCGGAATCACTATCCGGGACTCTACCAGCTGAGCTACAGCCACCACCGAAGCAAACTGAAATACCCTGATTTGTGGCGCGCCCGGCGGGACTCGAACCCACAACCCCCGGCTTAGAAGGCCGGTGCTCTATCCGATTGAGCTACGGGCACAAACGAGCGGGTATGCCGGGAAATTTTTCCGCCGGAACCGAAGGCGCGTAATATACTCCGCCCCTGGCGCCAGCGTCAATTACGCGAACCCCGCGCCGGCCCCGCTATGCGGCCGCCAGTTTGCTTGCGACGGGTATCGAATTCTGTTATTAAAGCTCTTTTTTTAAGCGCATAATCGTCCTCATGGCCACTGAAATACTCAAAAACTACCCCGCGTACAAGCCTGCCAAGGCAAAAGAGGAATACATGAATGCTCGGCAGCTGGCGCATTTCCGCAAGATGCTTGAGGAAATGAAACGCGAGCTGTCCCAGGACATCGACCGCACCGTCCACACGATGCAGGACGAAGCCACCATTTTCGCCGACCCCAATGACCGCGCCAGCCAGGAATCCGACATGTCGCTGGAACTGCGCAATCGCGACCGCGAGCGCAAATTGATCAAGAAGATCGATGAAACCATAAACCTCATCATTGCCAAGGATTACGGTTACTGCAATTCATGCGGCGTGGAAATCGGCATCAAACGGCTGGAGGCCCGCCCGACCGCAACCCTGTGTATCGACTGCAAGACACTCGACGAGTTGCGCGAGCGCCAGGTCGCCAAATAAAGAACTGCCGCATCAATAAAAAAGGGAGCCTAGGCTCCCTTTTTTATTGCCTTGCGCCAGGATCAACTCCGGCGCAGGCTGAACCCACTTACTGCACTTGCGCAGGCTGCGCTTCCGCCGGCGCCCCCACTGCCTTCATCGACAGACGCAGGCGCCCTTTTTCATCAGCCTCGAGGACTTTGACGCGAACTGCCTGGCCTTCCTTGAGGTGGTCGGCCACGCTGTTAACGCGCTCGTTGGCAATCTGCGAGATATGCAGCAGGCCGTCGCGGCCGGGCAGCACGCTGACGATCGCGCCGAAATCCAGCAGCTTCAGCACAGTGCCTTCGTAGATGCGGCCGACTTCAACATCGGCAGTCAGTTCTTCGATGCGCTTGCGTGCATTTTCACCGCCTTCTGACGATACGCAGGCAATGACCACGGTGCCGTCATCCTGGATGTCGATGGTAGTGCCGGTTTCTTCGGTAATGGCACGGATGACAGCCCCGCCCTTGCCGATGACGTCGCGGATTTTTTCCGGCTTGATTTTCATGGTGATCATGCGCGGTGCCCAGGCGGAGAGTTCGGTGCGCGGAGCGTTGATCGCGCCAGCCATCTTCTCCAGGATGTGCAGGCGGCCTTCACGCGCCTGACTCAGCGCGGCATGCATGATTTCCTTGGTGATGCCGTTGATCTTGATGTCCATCTGCAGCGCCGTAACGCCGTTCTCGGTGCCGGCCACCTTGAAGTCCATGTCGCCGAGGTGATCTTCGTCGCCGAGGATGTCGGACAACACTGCAAACCGGTTGCCTTCCTTGATCAGGCCCATTGCGATACCAGCCACCTGCGCCTTCAGCGGCACACCGGCGTCCATTAGCGACAGGCAGCCGCCGCAGACCGATGCCATGGAGCTGGATCCGTTGGATTCGGTGATTTCCGAAACAACACGGATCGAATAGGCAAATTCCTCGGCAGACGGCAGCACTGCCACCAGCGCACGCTTGGCAAGGCGGCCATGCCCGATTTCGCGGCGTTTCGGTGTGCCGACACGGCCGGTTTCACCGGTCGAATACGGGGGGAAGTTGTAATGCAGCATGAAACGTTCGCGGTAAGTGCCTTGCAGCGCGTCGACAATCTGCTCGTCACGCGAAGTACCCAGTGTGGCAACCACGATGGCCTGGGTTTCGCCACGAGTAAACAGCGCCGAACCATGGGTGCGCGGCAGCACGCCGGTGCGGATGGTGATCGGACGCACGGTGCGGGTGTCGCGGCCGTCGATACGCGGTTCGCCGTCAAGGATCTGGTTGCGGACGATTTTCGCTTCGAGATTGCCCAGTTCGTTTTTGACGGTGTTGATCAGGTCGGGCGAGGCATCCGCCGGCAGCAGTTCCGCGATGACCTTCGCGCTGATTTCCTTGACGCGGACGGTGCGTGCCTGCTTCTGCTTGATTTGATAGGCCTGGCGCAGATCGGCTTCGGCGATCTGGGCCATGCGTGCGATGAGTTGCTCGTCTTTTTGCGGCGGAGCCCAGTTGTATTCCGGCACGCCGATTTCATCAACCATTTCGTTGATGGCATTGATAACGGTGCGCAGCTGTTCGTGGCCGAACACGACTGCACCAAGCATGACGTCTTCCGGCAATTGCTGGGCCTCGGATTCGACCATCAGCACCGCCTGCTGGGTGCCGGCAACAACGAGGTCCAGTTGCGAGGTTTTCAGTTCGGCGGCGGTCGGATTGAGTATGTACTGGCCGTCGCTGTAACCCACCCGCGCGGCGCCGATCGGGCCGTCGAACGGCATGCCGGAGAGCGCCAGCGCGGCGGATGCGCCGATCATGGCCGGAATGTCCGAATCGATCTCGTTGTTCGAGGACATTACCGTGGCGATGATCTGCACTTCGTTGTAGAAACCTTCGGGGAACAGCGGGCGAATCGGGCGGTCGATCAGCCGGCAGGTCAGGATTTCCTTCTCTGACGGACGGCCTTCGCGGCGGAAAAACCCGCCGGGAATCTTGCCGGCAGCATAGGTGCGTTCCTGGTAGTCAACGGTCAGCGGGAAAAAATCCTGTCCCGGTTTTGCGTTGCGTGCGCCGACGACGGTGACCAGTACTACCGTGTCTTCCATGGTGACCATGACCGCACCAGACGCCTGGCGCGCGATTTCGCCGGTCTCCAGCGTCAGCTGGTGGCGGCCCCACATCAATGATTTTTTTACCGGGTTCACTATGAATTTCCTTTTCTCTGTGTTGCTCAAATTTTCTGTGCTCAAAAACAAAAAGACCGCACACGCGGTCTTCCGGAGGATCAATAAAGGCTAGATGCCGATGCTCCCCAGCGCCGGCTTGCCGACCATGCGCCGTGCGGAATACGCACGGACGCTGGCATTACAGCCCTGCATGCGCCTGCTTACTTGCGCAGGCCAAGACGCTCGATCAGCGCCTTGTACTGTTCGACTTTGGTTCTTTTCAGGTAATCGAGCAGTTTGCGGCGTGTGCTGACCATCCGCAGCAGGCCGCGGCGGGAATGATGGTCTTTGCTGTGCGCTTTGAAATGCTCGGTCAGATCCGTGATTCGCGCAGTGAGCAAGGCCACCTGGACTTCGGGCGAACCCGTGTCGCCCTTGGCACGCTGAAAATCCTGCAAAACCTGCGCCTTTTGGGCAGTGGTTACAGCCATGTCTTCTATCTCCGACGAAAAATCGCGCTATTTTACCCCGTAACTACCGGATTACTCAAGCCGTTTTG
>CAMBCD010000240.1 GCA_945863085.1 Bordetella parapertussis | reverse complement strand
TATCCATTTGAATCAGAATGGAATTTTATCCAGCCCCCCTCAAAGAATGCACCAATACTGTGCGCCAATCCCTGCTGCGCCCCATTATAGGGCATGCGTCGGCATAATGCACCCCGGTAGGCACCCTGTCAGGCCCCGGTTAGAATGCCCGGCCCTGCATCCCTGACCGGCCAACACCATGAGCGACACCAGCGCCACCGCCCCGATTCTCGCCGCAGCACGCGATCGCGCCCGACAGATGGGCCTGCCTTACAGCGGCGCCTTATTGCCGCAGGAAGCCTGGCAACTGTGGAAATCCACCCCCGGCGCGCAATTGGTGGATGTGCGCACCCGCGCCGAGTGGGACTGGGTCGGGCGCATCCCGGGTGCGGTCGAAATCGAAATACTGTCCTATCCCGGCAACCGCCCCAACCCGGCATTCGTGCAGGAACTGCAGCAAAAAGTCAGCGCGGAAGCGCCGGTGCTGTTCATCTGCCGCAGCGGCGGCCGTTCGCACAACGCCGCGATGCTCGCGACGCAGGCGGGTTACGCCGATTGTTACAACGTGCTCGAAGGTTTTGAAGGCGACCGCGATGCAGAGGGCCATCGCAGCACGGTCGGCGGCTGGCGCGCGGCAGAACTGCCCTGGACCCAGGGCTGATACCGCCCCTTACCATTCATCATTCACCAGTTACCAGCGGATGAGGCCGGTATAGCCGCTGGCAAGAATGAACAGGCCGAAACCGATGCGATACCAGGCAAACACGCGGAAATCATGCGTCGCCACATAGCGCATCAGCCAGCGGATACTGATATATGCCGAAAAAAACGCGGTGACGGTACCGATGCCGAACAGTCCGATGTCATCGGCCGACAGCAGTGCGCGGTTTTTGTAGAGGTCGTAAGCGCCGGCGGCGATCAGCGTCGGCACCGCCAGGAAAAACGAAAACTCCGTCGCCGCACGGCGCGACAGGCCGAACAGCATGCCGCCAATAATGGTGGCGCCGGAACGTGACACTCCGGGAATCAGCGCAGTGGCCTGGGCAAAACCGACCTTCAGCGCATCACGCCAGGTCATGCGGTCGACGTCATCGATATGCACCGGGCGCTCGCGCCGCTCCACCCACAGGATCACCAAGCCGCCGATGATCAGCGCGATGGCCACCGGCACTGCGTGAAACAGCTGGGCCTTGATGACGGAGCCCAGCGCCAGGCCGAGTATCGCCGCGGGCATGAAAGCGGCAATCAGGTTCAGCACAAAACCCTGCGCCGTCGTATCCACCGCCAGGCCGCGCAACACACCGAGGAAACGCGCGCGGAATTCCCAGCACACGGCCAGCATCGCGCCGGTCTGGATCACCAGCTCGAACACCTTGCCTTTTTCATCGTTGAAGCCGAGCAGGCTGCCGGCGATGATCAGGTGGCCGGTGCTCGATATCGGCAGGAATTCGGTGAGACCTTCGACGATGCCCAGGATCAGGGCTTTGAGGGCGAGTGCGGCGTCCATGTGGCCGCTATTCTACTGCGGGGGTGGACGGCCCAGCACACCGGCGATCCGATCCGCGCAGGCTTCCGCGCTGCTTGCTGCCGGATGCAGGTGGATCTCGGGCGCTTCCGGCGCCTCGTAAGCACTGTCGATGCCGGTAAAATTCTTCAGCACACCGGCGCGCGCCTTGGCATACAGGCCCTTGGCGTCGCGGCGCTCGCATTCCGCCAGCGGCGTATCGACAAATACCTCGATGAACTCGCCCTCGGCAAACAGTGACCGCGCCATCCGCCGCTCCGCAGCGTAGGGGGAAATGAACGACACCAGCACGATCATCCCCGCATCCACCATCAGTTTCGCCACTTCCGCGACACGACGGATGTTTTCCACCCGGTCGGCCTCGGTAAAACCCAGGTCGCGATTGAGGCCATGGCGCACGTTGTCGCCATCGAGCAGGTAGGTGGCCAGACCCTGCGCATACAGCCGCTTTTCGAGCAGGTTGGCGATCGTCGATTTGCCCGATCCCGACAAACCGGTGAACCAGATGCAGCGCGGCGTTTGCCGCAGCAACATCGCGCGTGACACCTTGTTGATTTCCAGCGCCTGGGGATAAATATTCGACGCACGGCGCAGGGCAAACACGATCATCCCGGCGCCGACGGTCTGGAAATTCAGCTTGTCGACCAGGATGAACCCGCCCATGGTGCGGTTCAGTGCGTAGGGCTCAAAAACCACCGGCTCACTGGTCGACAGCTTGACCATGGCAATGGCGTTCAACTCGAGGGTCTTCGCGGCCAGGTGCGCACCGGAATCGACGTCTTCCTGGTATTTGATGTCGGTGATGGTTGCCGTGACCTCCTTGGCGTGAAGCCTCAGCAGGTAGGACCGGCCCGGCAGCAGCGGCTGTTCCGCCATCCACAACAAGCGCGCCTCAAACTGGTCGGCGACTTCCGCCGGGCGATCAGCCGCCACGATCACGTCGCCCCGGCTCACGTCCAGTTCATCGGCCAGTGTCAGGGTCACCGCATCGCCCGCCGCGGCACATGCACAGGAGTCCTGCCCGGCCATGACGTCCCTGACCACACTGCTGCGCCCCGACGGCAATACGCTGACGCGATCGCCGGGACGTACCGTGCCTTCGGCAACACGGCCGCAGAAGCCCGGGCCCGAGCTGTTCACCAACTGCACCGGCATGCGCAAATCCCGGCGCGTGCCGGTCACCGGCGCGATGGCAGGAACCGTATCCAGATATTGCAGCAGCGTCGGTCCGGAGTACCAGGGCATGCGCGTGCCGGCCTGCAGCACATTGTCGCCGGCCAGCGCCGACAGCGGAATCGCCTGGATGGCGGCAAAACCCAGATCCCGCGCAAAGTCACGGTACCCGGCTTCAATCCTTGCAAACACCGCCGGATCAAATCCGGCCAGATCCATCTTGTTGACCGCGAGCACGACATGGCGGATGCCCATCATCGCCACGATCCGGCTGTGACGGCGGGTCTGCGTCAGCAGCCCCTTGCGGGCGTCGACCAGCAGGATCGCCAGTTGCGCGGTCGCCGCGCCGGTGGCCATGTTGCGGGTGTACTGTTCATGCCCCGGCGTGTCCGCCACGATGAAACGGCGATGCTCAGTGGCAAAAAAATGGCAGTCCACATCAATGGCGGCGCCCGGGTCTCCGTACTGTTTCGAGTCGACCTCCAGCGTTTTCAGCTGATCGCCGAAAATGCTTTTCGACTCTTGCAGCAGGCGGTCAATCAGGGTGGACTTGCCGTCGTCAACGTTGCCGCAGGTGATCAGGCGCAGGGTTTCGATGGCTTCCGGCTCCAATGGGTCCATCAGAGGATTCTACTGTAGTGATTGAGTTATGAAGTAGTTAGGTGATTAAGTGATTAGGTAATTAAACCCGGGCATATCCACCGCAATCACCTAATTACTTAATCACCCAATCACTCGTACCTAAGCGCTTCGATCGGCAACAGCCGCGACGCCTTGCGCGCCGGGTAAAACCCGAAAAAAATGCCGATCGCCGCGGCGAAACCCACGGCCAGCACCACCGGTTCGATGCCCAGCTGGACCGGCCAGCCGACAAACTGGCCGATCGCCAGGGAACCACCGACACCCAGCGCGATGCCGAGCAGGCCGCCGATCAGCGCGAGAGTGATTGCCTCCACCAGGAACTGGGTCAGGATGTCACGGCCACGCGCACCCACTGCCATGCGCAGGCCGATCTCGCGTGTGCGTTCGGTCACCGATACCAGCATGATGTTCATGATGCCGATGCCGCCGACCAGCAGCGACACCGAGGCGACGGCCGCCAGCAGCAGTCCCATGATGCGGCTGGATTCCTCGCGGGTGGCCAGCACTTCCGACAGATTGCGCAGCGTGAAGTCATCTTCGCGATCCTGCTGGATGCGATGGCGCTGGCGCAGCAGTTCGCGGATCTGCCCCTCGGCCTCTTTCATGTCCGCATCGTCGCGAATCTTGATCGACACCGAACCCACGGTGCGCAGCCGGCCCGCGCCCTGGCCCAGCACCCGTTTGCGCGCGGTAGAGATCGGCATCAGGATCACATCGTCCTGGTCCTGGCCCATCAGGCTTTGGCCTTTTTTCTCCAGCGTGCCTATCACGTTGAACGGCACCTTGCGGATGCGGATGACCTGTCCGATCGGATCGGTGTCGCCGAACAGGTTGCGTGCCACGGTATCGCCCAGCAGCGCGACCTTGGCTGCACCGGCAATGTCGGCCGGCTCGAAACCCTTGCCCTGCGCAACCACCCAGTTGCGCGCCTCGAAATACTCCGGAGTCACGCCGTAAAACACGGTCGACCAGTTACCGGATCCGCCCACTACCTGACCGGTGCCGCGCAGGGTCGGCGCGGAAGCCTGCACTGCAGGCACGTCGCGCTGGATCGCATAACCATCCTCCTCGGTCAGCGTGTTGCGCGAACCCGCCCCCATGCGCACACCGCCGCTGGTGCTGGAGCCGGGCATCAGGATGATCAGGTTGGTGCCGAGGCCCTTGATCTGTTCCTCGATGCGCGACTGCGCGCCGGAACCAACGGCAATCATGGTAATTACCGCGGCGACACCGATGATGATGCCGAGCATGGTCAGCGCGCTGCGCAGCTTGTTGATGCGCAGCGCGCGCAGCGCAATGCGGATGCTTGCCAGAACGTTCATGCCCGCACCCCGTCCGATCGCATCTCATTCCCGCTCATCTCATCGGCTGACTGTTCCGTGCGCAGTTCCGCGGCCAGCGCCGCGGCGTCCTTCGGTTGAGCAACCACGTGATCCTCGACGACGCGGCCGTCGCGGAAAGTGATCACGCGTTTTGCGAACTCGGCAATGTCGTGCTCGTGCGTCACCAGCACCACGGTCATGCCCTGCGCGTTCAATTGCTGCAGCAACGCCA
>CAMBCD010000239.1 GCA_945863085.1 Bordetella parapertussis | reverse complement strand
ACTTATATCCGTGCGCGGCGCCATGGGTACCGGCAGCGCAAGCCCTGAGGAGCGGCAATGACCACGCGTGGTTTCTGGATTGATCATTTTCCCGGCAATTTCCTGTGGTCCAACGCCGCGCTGGCGTGCAAGGGCATGGCGCCGTACGGCGTGGTGGCGATGGACGAGATCGACCGCATCGCCGAAAAACTGAAAACGCGGCAGGGCGAAGCGGAGGCCTGGCAGGAGGAGTGGTGCGCAATGGCGGCGCAGCTTGAAAAAACCGCCGATGCCGCAGCAGCGCAGGGCAGGGACCGCACGGCAGGCAATTACTACATGCGCGCCGGCAATTATTACTACACCGGTGAGCGCTTCATTCCGCCGGGCGAGGCCAAGGCCGCGGTCGGGCGCAAGGCCTATCGCTGTTTCCAGGCGGGCCTCAGTCGCAGTTATCCCAATCTCGAATTCGTCGAGGTTCCATATGAGGCGACTACATTGCCGGCGCTGTTCATGAAGGCGCCGGGCGTGTCAGTGCGGGCGCCGACCGTGGTCATTTTCAACGGTATGGACAACTGCAAGGAAATGAGCGTGATCTTCGCGGGGCTCGAATTCGCGAAGCGCGGCATGCACACGCTGGCGATCGACGGGCCGGGGCAGGGCGAGACGCTGCGTTTCCGCGGCATCCCCAGCCGTTACGACTACGAAGTGCCGGGCAAGGCAGCTTACGATTATGTTGCGCAGCGCGCCGACGTTGATCCGGCGCGGGTGGTGATCATGGGCTACAGTTTCGGCGGTTATTACTCGGGGCGTATCGCCGCGTTCGAGAAACGTTACGCTGCGGGTGTCGCAATGACAGCGCTGCATTGGGGCCTCGCCGCTTGGCAGCAGAAGATCAAGGAAAAGGCGCAGGCCGAAGGCAACAAGGTCGCGCAGTCGAATTTCCAGTTCCAGTGGGTGGTCGGTGCGGCGGATGCCGATGCCGGCATCGAGGTCGCGAAACGCTTCACGCTGAAGGATGTCGCGCACCAGATCACCATGCCCTTTCTGGTGACCCATGGCGCCAACGACCGCGTGGTGCCGGCGGAAAATGCACAGAAACTTTACGACGCCATCGGCTCCAAACGCAAAACCCTGCGCGTGTTTACGGCAGAGGATGGTGGTGCCGAACATGCCCATGTCGACAACCGGCAGGTTGGTGTTGATTTTGTCGCGGACTGGATTACGCAAAACCTGTCAAATTGAGTCGGCCGCCCTCAGCGCGCGCTCCAGCCAGCCTTTGGCGCTGACCTGCTCGACGAACCATTTCAATGCCTTGCCGCGGTGTGTCGTGCGCCATGCCATGTACAGCAGCTGGCTGACCTTGGGTTCCTCGGTGCGGCGAATCACCAGTTCACCTTTGGCTGCGGCAACGGCGGCCAGGCACTGCGGCAGGTAACCCACACCCAGGCCCATGACCTGCGCCCGCAGTTTTGCGGCGGTGTCCGACACCGTCAGCGTTTCCTGTCCTGACAATAAACCGGTGGTACGCGGCGGCAGGTTGCGTGAGCTGTCGGCAACGCTGATTGCGCGATGGGCGAGTATGTCGCTGCGGTTCAGCGGTTCGGTTGCGGCTGCCAGCGGATGCGTCGGCGCAATGGCAAACACCCAGGCCACTTCGCCCAGCGCACGGGTTTGATAACCGCCGCCGACGGGCCCGTCGCCCGAAGCGCCGATGGCGAGATCGGCGCGACCCGATGCCAGGGCATCCCAGCAACCACCGAGTACTTCGGTGGAAAAGCGCAACCGGGTGCTGGTGGTCTCTGCATGGAAGTCGCGCGCCAGATCCAGCATCACCGTTGACGGAATGATGCCGTCGAAGGCGATGCGCAGTTCCGCTTCCCAGCCGGTGGCAACGCGTTTGACGCGGGCTTCGAGATCGACGGCAGCGTGCAGCAGGTGGCGGCCTTCGTTCAGCAGTTCATGTCCTGCGGGGGTGAGCTTGGCGCGATGGCCGCGACGGTCGAACAGCAGCAGGTCGAGGTCCTGCTCAAGCTTTTGCACGGTGTAGGTCACAGCCGAGGGCACGCGATGCAGTTCATGCGCGGCGGCGGCGAAGCTGCCCTTGCGGTCGATGGCGTCGATCACCAGCAAGGCGTCGAGGGAAAGTCTCATCTCTGGCCCGGCCCTGATGCAGTTAAATAATAAATTCCATATAATAAATATAACATATTGTTTTTAAAAGTAAATATAGTTCATAAAATTTGACTGATAAAGTCAAATACTTTCGCTATCATGCGCCGGCCAGCGCTTCTACGATGCGTTCCATGCAAGCCTGATCTACGCAGAACCGATCAACGCAAATGAGGAGCAAACATGCTGACCCTGCGCAAAAGTGAAGACCGCGGCCACGCCAACCACGGCTGGCTGGATTCGTACCACAGCTTTTCATTCGCCGGTTACCAGGACCCGCAGCACATGGGTTATGGCCCGCTGCGCGTCATCAACGAAGACCGGGTGCAGGCCGGTTCGGGTTTCGGTACCCACGGTCATCGCGACATGGAAATCATCAGCTATGTGCTCGAAGGCGGGCTGGGCCATGAAGATTCGATGGGCAACGGTTCGACCATTGTGCCCGGTGACGTGCAGCGCATGAGCGCCGGCACGGGTGTGCGCCACTCCGAGTTCAATCACAACAAATCCGGTGCGACGCATTTCCTGCAGATCTGGATCGAGCCGAAGTTCACCGGCATCAAGCCGTCCTACGAGCAGAAGCATTTTTCTGCCGAAGAAAAACGCGGACGCCTGCGCCTGATCGTCTCACCCGACGGGCGCGACGGTTCGGTGCGCATGAACCAGGACGCCTTGCTCTACGCCGGTCTGTTCGATGGCGCGGAGCGCGGCGAACTGCGGCTGGATGAGGGACGCCGGGCCTATGTGCATGTTGCGCGCGGGCAGATCACCGTCAACGGCCAGGCGCTGGGCGCGGGTGATGCACTGAAAACCGGTGCCGGCACGCTGACGCTGGAAAACGGACAAGCAGCCGAAGTGCTGGTCTTTGATCTGCCGTAACAGATTTAAAACGAATTCAACTTAATCTGACATGAATGGAGAATTAAAATGAGCAAAGTGGCGGTGGTTTATCACAGCGGTTATGGTCATACGGCTGAAGTGGCAAAAGCGGTGGCACGCGGCGCGGCGGGTATTGCCGGCATCGACGCGCAACTGATTTCCGTGGCCGATATCGCCAAGCACTGGCAGGACCTCGACGCCGCGGACGCCATCATCTTTGGTGCGCCGACCTATATGGGTGGCGTGTCGGCGCCGTTCAAGGGGTTCATGGACGCGAGTTCCAAAGTCTGGATGACACAGGGCTGGAAGGACAAAATTGCCGCCGGCTTCACCCATTCCGGGAGCCAGGGCGGGGACAAGTTCAACACGGTGACCCAGCTGTTCACTTTGGCCATGCAGCACGGCATGATCTGGACCGGGCTTGGCCTGCTGCCGGGCAACAACTCGAGCAAGGGCGGCGTGAATGATCTCAACCGCCTCGGCAGTTCGACCGGATCGCTGACGCAGTCGAACGTGGATCAGGGCGCGGAAGCCATACCCGCCAGCGATATAAAAACTGCGGAGCACCTGGGCCGGCGCGTGGCGCTGATCACCCTGCAGTTTGCCGGCGAGCGCGTCGCGGTGCCGGCCTGAGCAGTACGGGAGTTTCACATGAGCCGTTTTCCTGCTGTCTTTGTTTCGCACGGCGCGCCGACACTGGCGTTCGAACCGGGGCCGACGCGCGGTTTTCTTGCACAACTCGGCGCCGCGCTCGGGCGGCCCAAAGCCATACTTGTGGTGTCGGCGCATTGGGAAACGGCGGCGCCCGCGGTCAGCACTGCGCTGAAGCCGGAAACCATCCATGATTTTTACGGTTTCCCGGAAGCGCTGTACCGGATGCGTTATCCGGCGCCGGGTGCGCCTGTGCTTGCGCAGCAGGCGCTGCAGTTATTGACTGAAGCGGGTCTTGCTGCCGCTGCAGTGCCGGATCGCGGCCTTGATCACGGTGCGTGGGTGCCCTTGCTGTTGATGTATCCGGAGGCGGATATTCCCGTGGCACAGGTCGCCGTGCAGACACGGCTGGGTCCGGCGCATCACTTCAAACTGGGCGAGGCCCTGCGGCCCTTGCGCGAAGAGGGCGTATTGATCATCGGTTCCGGCAGCGCGACCCATAACCTGGGTGAATTCCGCAACCATGGTTATGATTCGCTGCCGCCGGACTGGGTCAGTGCCTTCGATGACTGGCTGGCGGATACGATCGCGGCGGGACGCAGCGCGGACCTGCTCGACTATCGCCAGCTGGCTCCGCAGGCAGTGCGTAATCATCCGACGGAAGAACATCTGCTGCCATTGTTTGCGGCTTACGGTGCAGGTACGCCCGGTGTGCCGGCGCAGCACATTCACAGCGGTTACACCTACGGCGTGATCGGCATGGACGCCTGGCGTTTCGACTGAAACGGACACAATCCGGCTACACTCTGGATTATCGCCGGTTCGGCGGAACGCTTTGGCGTAAATCAATCGGGTAATCATGGAACAGATGACCAGCCTGCTGGCGCAGCATGGCCTCCTGCTCGTATTCGCCAACGTGCTGCTGACGCAGGCAGGCATACCGCTGCCCGCGGTGCCGATGCTGGTCGTCGCCGGCGCGCTGGCCGCGCAGGGTGAATTCACTTACACCACGCTGTTGTTGGTGGCGATGGCGGCGGCGTTGCTCGGCGACATTCCCTGGTATTTTGCCGGGCGCCGTTATGGCCACCGGGTGCTGCGCACCTTGTGCCGCATCGCGATCGAACCGGATTCCTGCGTCAAACAGACCGAATCGATCTTCGAACGCTGGGGTCCTTCTTCGCTGCTGGTCTCAAAATACATACCGGG
>CAMBCD010000238.1 GCA_945863085.1 Bordetella parapertussis | reverse complement strand
TTCTGCGAGGAAGTCACTCATGAGCAAGACGCAACGCATCAAGGGCGTGCTCGCCCCCGTGGTCACGCCCTTCGACCGCGACCTCAACCCCGATACCGCTCGTTTCATCGCGCACTGCAAATGGCTGGTCTCGCAGGGCTCCGGGCTCGCCGCTTTCGGCACCAACAGTGAAGCCAATTCGCTGTCGGTCAACGAACGCCTCGCACTGCTCGAGGCATTGCTCGCCGCCGGCGTCGATCCGCAGCGCATGATGCCGGGCACCGGCTGCTGCGCGCTGTCGGACTCGGTAAAACTGACCGAACACGCGGTGAAAGCCGGCTGTGCCGGCGTGCTGATGCTGCCGCCGTTCTATTACAAGGGTGTCAGCGACGAAGGCCTCTACCGCAACTACTCCGAAATCATCGAGCGTGTCGGCGACGACCGGCTGCGCATTTACCTGTATCACATCCCGCCGGTCGCCGTGGTCGGCATCACACCGAACCTGGTCGAACGGCTGCTGAAAAAATATCCCACGGCCATCGCCGGCATGAAAGACAGCTCGGGCGACTGGAAAAACACCAAAACCTTCCTCGACAATTTTGCCAAGCAGGGCTTCGACGTGTTTGCCGGCAGCGAATCCTTCCTGCTTGCCAACATGCAGAACGGCGGCGCCGGCTGCATCTCCGCCACCGCCAACGTCAACCCGGGACCGATCGACAAACTCTACCGTGAATGGAAAAACGCCGACGCAGAAGCGCAGCAGAAAGCTCTGGATGTCGTGCGCGGCACTTTCGGCAACAGCAAGTACCTGATGATCGCCGCTCTGAAAGCCGGCGTCGCGCAGTACAGCGGCGACGCGCAATGGTGCACCGTGCGCCCGCCGCTGGTGGAGCTGTCCACGGAACAGCGCGCATCGCTGGCCGCTGAACTGAAGGCCATCGACTTCACCATGCCGGGGCTAAAGGCCTCGTAAAAATATCAATAAAATCAAATATTTATAACAAATAATCCAAATAAGACCGTGGAGACCATGTCGGTCAACTCCCCCACCGCCGCCGCGCCGCTGTGCGCGGCGCCGGATTTCCAGCCGCGCAAACCGCAAATCAAAATGCCGGCTCTGGCCTGCGACACCCACGCCCATGTGCTCGGGCCTGCCGCGCAGTACGACTATTCACCGGCGCGCGTCTACACGCCGCCCGATTGCCTGCCGAAGGATTACCGGCACATGCTCGACATGATGGGCGTGACGCGTGCGGTGCTGATCCAGCCCAGCGTTTACGGCACCGACAACGCAGCGATGCTCGACGCGATGAAAGCCGATCCGCAGCGCCTGCGCGGCGTGGCGGTGGTGGATCCTTCCATCAGCGATGCAGAATTAAAAATGATGCACGCCGCAGGTGTGCGCGGCGTACGCGTCAACATCGTCGATGTCAAAGACCGCAAACCGGGTTCACTGCCGATGGACATGTTGCGCAATCTGGCGGCACGCATTGCGCCTTTGGGCTGGCACGTCGAATTCCTGATGCACGCCGATGAATTCCCGGACCTCGACAAAACTTTCGCCGATTTCCCGGCACCCATCGTGTTGGGCCACCTTGGTTACATGAAAACGTCCCTCGGCCTGGACAATCCGGGATTCCAGGCATTGCTGCGGCTGATGCAGGCGGGCCGCGCCTGGGTGAAACTGACCGGGCCGTACCGCATCTCCGGCGGGCCGATGCCGCATGCCGACACCGTGCCGTATGCAAATGCGCTGATAAAAGCCAATGCGGATCGCGTGATCTGGGGCAGCGACTGGCCACATGTGATGCACAAGGGCGCGATGCCCAATGACGCCGACATCACCGATCTGCTGTTGCAGTGGGTGCCGGATGCCGCGCAGCGCGAGCTGGTGCTGGTCAGCAATCCTGCCCGGCTGTACGGTTTTTAGATCACCGCCTTAAATCAACCCTATTTCCTGCATGTACTTCAGCACCCCGGGATGAATCAGTTCCCGCGTCGGCGCTCCGGCCAGCGTGTTGGCCAGCGTCGATTCCTGCGCCTGGTCAAGCTTGGCCGCCAGTGCGGCATGTCCGGTGTGCAAGGCTTTCGCCAGCCGGTACGCCACATCATCCGGCAGTGAGGCGCGAGCCAGCACAAAGGGCCAGGATCCCACCGAATTGACCGGCCCCTGCTGCCCGGGATAACTGCCGGCCGGCATCGTAGTCTGTTTCAGGAACACATGTTTGGCCTGGATGCGTTTGATTTCATCCGCGCTCGGTGAGATGAAACGCATGCCTTTCGGGTTCTTCGCGATGTTCATGAACGGCGGCCAGCCGACGCCGCCGCCCCACATCGCTGCAGCCTCGCCGCTGTTGACCAGGGGCGGTCCATCGCCGGCCTTCTCCAGCAGCCGCGCGTCGAAATCCTTTTTGATGTCGAGACCGAGGCCGTCCATCACATAACGCGCCAACACGACAAAACCCGAACTCGAAGCGCCCCAGACCACGGTTTTGCCGACGAGGTCGGAGATCGTTTTATACGGGCTGTCGGCGCGCACCATGAACATGCCCGCCTGGGAATAGGTGGCGTTGATGATGCGGATGTTTTTGCAGGGCGCGCGGCCGATGCCGTTCACCGCTTCGTAGGTGACTTCACCGGTGGCCAGCGCGATGTCGAGTTCGCCATTGTCGATGCGGCCGACGTTTTCGCCGCTGCCCTTGGTGTTGACCGGCTCGATGTCCAGCGTGGCATCCGCGGCATTCAGCGCTTCCGCATAGGGCCAGCCGTAGGCGGGAAATCCGCCACCCGGGGTTGCAGTGCCGAGCACCACTTTTGTTTTTTGCGCTGCCATTTTTCCCTCCTCAGGTCGAAAGCCGGAGTTTAATCGGTAATCGCGGCCACGCGTCAATGACAGATGACAACTGGTATACGATCAGCGGATGCAGACCCTGCCCTCACCGCATCCCGGCCGCATCGCCGCGCTGATTTTATTGGTGCTGGGTCCGCTGGCCTGGCTGATGATCGGGCACGGCGAACCCATCCTGCAGGATCGCGGCTATCACCTGTTTGCCGACGGGCGCAGCTGCTTCGGCATTGCGAACTTCGGCAATGTCGCATCCAACGGGTTGTTCCTGCTCTCAGGCGTCATTGGCGCCCTGCACTGCTGGCGCAGGCGTGAAGGTGCCTGGCGATCCTGGCTGGTGTTTTTCACTGGTGTTGCGCTGGTGTTTTTCGGCTCGGCGTATTACCACGCTGCGCCCGGCGATGACACGCTGGTCTGGGACCGGCTGCCGATGACCCTGGCTTTCATGGGACTGTTCGCGGCCCTGCTCAGCGAGCACCTGGCCGCGCAGCTGGAACGCGCACTGCTGGCCGGCGCATTGCTGACCGGCATTGCCAGTGTGTTCTGGTGGCAGTTGAGCGGCGACCTGCGGATTTATGTCTGGGTGCAGGGCGCGCCGCTGCTGGCAATCCCCTATGTGATCGCGGCATTTCCCGGGCGTTACACGCATCGCCACTACCTGCTCTACGGAGTCGGGTTCTACGCACTGGCCAAGGTTGCCGAACTGCTCGACCATCAGATCCATGCAGCAACCGGCGCCGCGATCAGCGGGCACTCAGTAAAACACCTGCTCGCCGCCGTCGCGGTGTATTGCGTTTACCGGATGTTGTGCCGGCGCAGTCAGCGCAGCATTTAAGTCGAAGTTAAAGCTTTACGCCGGTGGCATCTTCCCAGTAACGCACGATTTCGGTCTGGTCGACGCCGGCGCCGACCTTTTCAACGGCGTCGTTCCACAGCTCCGACACCTTTTCACCCAGCGGCACTGCGGCGCCGATGGCATGTGCGACATCGACGGCGATTTTGACGTCCTTGGCGATGAAACCCAGCGCCATGCCGGTGGCGTACTTGTGCGTCAGTATCTGCGGGATCACTTTTTTGTCGATCGGATGGTTCCTTCCGGAACACATGGTTGCCAGCCCCTTAGCCATCACTTTGACGTCCAGGCCGAATTTTTTACCGATGGTCAGCGCCTCGATGGCATTGATCAGCGCGCAGGCATTCACATAATTGGCCAGCGCCTTCATCGCATGCGCCGAACCGGTGGCACCGCAGTGGGTCACCGCGCGGCCCATGGCCTTCAGCAGCGGCGTGCAACGCGCCACCAGCTTGGCGCTACCGCCGGCCATGATGTCCAGCGTCGCATCTTTGGCAAACACCACCCCGCCCATCACCGGCGCGTCGATCATGTGCAGACCGAGCTTTTGCAGTTCGGCCGCGGTCTGCTGTGTACCGGTCGGGTCACAGGTGCCCATGTCGATCAGCACCGCGCCCTGCGCCATTGCGGAGGCTGCGCCGCCGGCATCCAGCATCACGGCACGCACGATTTTGTCGTTGGGCAGCATGGTGATGATCGCATCCGCGCCGCGGGCAACTTCGGCCAGCGATGCCGCGGCCTTGCCGCCATGCTGTGCGACAAAGGCAGCCGCCGTTTCCGGCCGCGCATCAAACACGGTGACGTCGAAACCGCCTTTCAACAGGTTCGCCGCCATCGGATTGCCCATGTTGCCAACGCCGATGAATCCGATTTTTTTGACACTGCTCATGAGAAAACTCCAAATTCAAATGCAGCCATAGAGGGCACAGAGAACACAGAGAACTTCAAAACCAAATCCCTGTCGGGGATGGAGCAGCTTTGGTTATTCTCTGTTAACTCTGTGGCTAGAGGTTTTTAAGTCTTACCACACCGCGCCGCGTGCGGTGATCGGCCACAAGGCTTCGACCTTGCCGCCGCGGACGCAGACATAATGGTCATACAGGTTCACCGTCGGATCGCAGTGCCCGGGAATCAGCCTGATCTTGTCGCCCAGCGCAAAACCCGCCGTGCCGTTCATCTTGATCACGCCGTGTTCGTCGGAGGCTTTCTGGAATTC
>CAMBCD010000237.1 GCA_945863085.1 Bordetella parapertussis | reverse complement strand
CATGTGCGACATCGACGGCGATTTTGACGTCCTTGGCGATGAAACCCAGCGCCATGCCGGTGGCGTACTGGTGCGTCAGGATCTGCGGAATCACCTTTTTCCCGATCGGATGGTTGCGCCCGGCACACATGGTCTCCAGTCCATCCGCCATCATCTTGACGTCGAGGCCGAATTTTTTACCGATGGTCAGCGCTTCGATGACATTGATCAGCGCGCAGGCATTCACATAATTGGCCATCGCCTTCATCGCATGCGCCGAGCCGGTGGCGCCGCAGTGGGTCACCGCACGGCCCATGGCCTTCAGCACCGGCGTGCAGCGCGCCACCAGCTTGCTGCCGCCTCCCGCCATGATGTCCAGCGTCGCATCCTTCGCAAACACCACCCCGCCCATCACCGGCGCATCGATCATGTGCAGGCCGAGCTTTTGCAGTTCGGCAGCGGTCTGCTGGGTGCCGGTCGGATCGCAGGTACCCATGTCGATCAGCACCGCGCCCAGCGTCATTGCGGAGGCTGCGCCGCCGGCATCCAGCATCACGGCACGTACGATCCGGTCGTTGGGCAACATGGTGATGATCGCATCCGCGCCGCGCGCCACCTCGGGCAGCGATGCCGCGGCTTTGCCGCCGTGCTGCGCGACGAAGGCTGCGGCCGTTTCCGGCCTGGCATCAAACACGGTGACGTCGAAACCGCCTTTCAGCAGGTTCGCCGCCATCGGATTGCCCATGTTGCCGACGCCGATGAAGCCGATTTTTTTGATCACTGCCATGCCGCTCTCCCGCTACCAGACCGCTCCGCGCGCGGTAATCGGCCACAAGGCTTCGACCTTGCCGCCGCGCACACAGACATAATGGTCATACAGGTTCACCGTCGGATCGCAGTGCCCGGGAATCAGCCTGATCTTGTCGCCCAGCGCAAAACCCGGTGTGCCGTTCATTTTGATCACGCCGTGTTCGTCAGAGGCTTTCTGGAATTCAGCCTGCGGGAAATCGGCGACGCGCGGCATACC
Source organism: Bordetella parapertussis (assembly GCA_945863085.1). Next base: position 3,896 of record CAMBCD010000237.1, on the reverse strand, counting down.
GGAATCGACGCTGGAGGCTTTCAGTCCGGCGTCGACGATGGCGATGTCGGGGCGCGTGCGGCTCATCACCGTGGTCCACACAAACAGGCTGTGTTCAAAACGCGGGATGCCGCTTTCAGTCCAGTCATTCCTGGCGTAATCGGCGTCCATGAAAATGTACGAGCCGACCTGCAGTTCGTCATACACCCGGCTCGCCGCTTCGAACAGATAGGTCCCGGTGCCGGCGCCGGTGACCTTGCCGCGCGGCAGACCTGCCTTTTCGATCAACGCCAGTGTGCGTTCAACCGCGGCTACCGCAGCATCAATCGCTGTGCGCCGCTCCGCAACCCCGCGCAGATGCTGCGCGCCGCCCTGGTAGGCCTGCAGGCCGGCGTAACGCAGGTTTTTGCAGGCAGCGATGGCCTGCGCGATTTTCAGCGCCGGTTCGCCGGGCGCGACACCGCAGCGGTTGGCGCCGACATTGACCTCGACCAGCACATCGATGGTGATGCCGGCTTCGCGTGCCGCAGTATCGATCTGCGCGACATTGCCGGCGTCATCGGCGCAGACGGTGATCTTCGCCTTTTTTGCCAGTGCAGCCAGCCGTTTCAGCTTGATCAAGCCGACCACTTCGTTTGCAATCAGCACATCGGGTACGCCGCCTTCGACCATGGCCTCGGCTTCGCTGACTTTCTGGCAGCACACACCGACCGCACCCAGCGCGATCTGGCGCAGCGCGATCTCCGGGCATTTGTGGCTCTTCGCATGCGGCCGCAGCATGATCCTGCGACCGGCGATCGATTCCTTGAGCTTCTGCAGATTGTTCTCGAAGGCATCGAGGTCCAGGATCAGCGCCGGCGTATCGACATCCGCCAGGGCCATGCCCGGCTGCGCGGGAGGGATGCGCGGCATTACGCTGTCTTGGGGCCGTGGCCCGGATCGTAGTGCCCGCCCGCCATGGTGCCGTCGGCGGCCTTGCCGATGATGCCGTGCGACAGATCCTTGACGGCGAAGAACATCGCATCCTCTTCGGGAGTGGCAATCGTGTAATGCACGATGTTCGCCGGGAAATACAGCAGCGTACCGGGACCGCAGATCTGTTCGGGACCGTCGCCGACCTTGACCCGCATCATGCCCTTGACGATGTAGTTCCACTGCTCGTTGGGATGCAGGTGCGGGCGCGAACCGGTGCCTTTTTCCTTGGTCACCAGCGTGCACTGCATGCGCTCGCCCTCGACCACCGGGCCCATCGCAGTGGAGTAACCGGTACCGGCCTCGATCTGGTCCATTTCCGTCATCTTGAAAATGAACTTGCCGTTGCCGCCCTTGATGGCGCCCTTGGTTTTGGTTTCTGCGGTATCAGCCATGATGCTGCTCCTAATAATCCATACAAACCCGTTCGGGCTGAGCCCTTCGACAGGCTCAGGGCGAACGGTATCGGTTATTCACCGATGATCAATATCTCATATCACCGGCTTCAGACCGGCCTGTTCCGCACCGTACGCGCAGCAGGCCTCATCTTCGTCACCGGTGCCGCCGCTGGCGCCGGCCGAACCGACGACATTGCCCGCAGCATCCTTGATCAGTACGGCACCAGTCTGCGGCAGGAATTTGCCATTGGCGGTCGCCGCCAGCGTGATCATGAAATTGGGGTTTTCCTTGGCACGCCCGGCCAGCGCGCGGCTGGAAGCGCCCATCGCCACCGCGCCCCAGGCCTTGCCCAGCGCAACATCGAAACGGAACATGGTCGCATTGTCCTGGCGCTGCGCCGCGACGATGTGCCCGGAAGGATCGAGCACGACCACCGCCAGCGGGTTCACTTTCATTTCCTTTGCCTTGGCAAAAGCTTTTTCAATGAGGGTATTGGCCTGCTGCAGCGTGATTTTGGACATGGGTTTCTCCGTGAAAAATTTACGCGAACTACATTTACGCAAACTGCGTGGGTGCGGATTGCGCTGTGAAATAAGACGGGTGACTATACAAAGGTGGCGGATTCGGTGTCAACGAATCCGCCCATGCCTCAGACTTTCGGCGCGATCAGCCCTTCCTTTTCCAGCAACTGATACACCCCACCCGCCTGCACCAGCGCCATCAGCGGCGCCGGCATGGGCTTGCCGGTAAGCGCCGTGCCGCGCGTGACGTTGCGCACCTGCGCCCGGACGAAGTCGACTTCAGCTTCCTCGCCTTCGGTGAACGCAGCATGTACGCCCGGACATTCCAGCGCAGGAAATGCAAAATTCACGCAGTTGCGCATGAACAGGCCGTTCAGCGATTCGGCGATCAGGCAGGCCAGGCCGAGGTTTTTCAGCGAACGTGCCGCGGCGCGACTGGAACCCATGCCGAAATTGTGGCCGCCGATCAGGATGTCGCCCTTCTGCACCTGCTGCGACCAGCCCGGCCGGTTGGCGCTGAACACGTACAGTGCCTGTTCCTCGTGCGTCAGGTAGAAGGCCTTGTTGGGCAGGATCAGGTCGGTATTGATGTTGTCACCGACGATCCAGACTCGACCTTTGAAATTCATGATGAACCCCGAAAACCATTTAACCGCCAAGACGCCAAGGACGCCAAGAAAAACAAATTCATTAACAATGAAAAATTTGGATCTTGATTTGCTTTTGACCTTCTTGGCGCTCTTGGCGTCTTGGCGGTAAACGCTGTTGAATTTGCTTTCAATTCAAAAACTCCCGCGGATCGGTGATGACTCCCGTCAGCGCCGAGGCCGCCACTGTCGCCGGCGAGGCCATGTAGACCTGTGAACTCGGATCACCCATGCGTCCCTTGAAATTGCGTGTGCTCGAGGTCAGGCAGACTTCATTCGGGCCCAGCACACCCATGTGTCCGCCGCCGCAGGCGCCGCAGGTCGGCGGCGCGATCATCGCGCCGGCTTCGAGCAAGGTACCGATGGCACCGCTGGCCACCATATCGCGATACACCGTCTGCGACGCCGGGGTCACGATAAAACGCACGCCGGCGGCAATGCGCCGGCCCTTGACCACACGCGCCGCGAGTTCGATGTCATCCTGGGTGCCGTTGGCGCAGGAACCGATATAGGCCTGGTCGATGCGGGTGCCGGCGGTTTTGGCCACCGGCTGCGAGTTGTTGACCACGCTGTCGGGCAGCGCCACCAGCGGCTCCAGTGCCGACAGGTCGACAGTGCGCACCGCGTGGTATTTCGCATCGGCATCGGGCCGCACCGGCACGATGGGCGCGGGATTGCGCGCGCTGATCCATTCCACCAGCGCAGCATCGGCCTCGAAGGTCGCAAATTCCGCCGACAGTTCGGCCGACATCGCAGCAATCGTCTTGCGCGCATTGATCGAAAGGCCGGCGACACCGGAACCGCCGTATTCAACGTTCATCGTTGCATGCGCGCCGTGTACGCCGGCGATCTGCAGAAAGGCGTCCTTGGCGGTCACCGCCTCGGGCAATGTTCCCGTTAATTCGTACCGCACAGTCTCGCCGCAGCGGAACCAGGTCTGGCCCTTGATCGCGGCGTAAATGATGTCCGGCCCGCCAACGCCGCGCGCCAGGCAGTTGAACACGCCCGCGCTGCAGGTGTGCGAATCGCTGCACAACAACACCGAACCCGGCAGCGCATAACCGTAATCCGCCACCAGCTGGTGGCTGATGCCCTGGTTGTGGCCGACGTCGTGGAAACGTTTGATGCCGAATTTTTTGACGAAGGCCCGCCCGGTCACCTGCGCCGCAGCCGCCTGCTGCGTCGGCGCCGGCACACGGTGGTCGAAAGTGACGACGATTTTCGAGGGATCGGCAACCTTCAGGATGTCACGCCAGTTGTTGGGCATGAAGTTGTTGTCAAACAGGATCACGGTGTCGACATCCACCGTGACCACGTCGCCCGGCTTCACGGTCTTGCTGCCGCTTTTTGCGGCGAGAATCTTTTCTGCGATGGTCAT
>CAMBCD010000236.1 GCA_945863085.1 Bordetella parapertussis | reverse complement strand
GGCGCATTACTACGATTTCAGTCCGCGCGAGATCGTGCAGCTGTTGTGGACTGACAATCTTGAAGGTATTTATGATGCGATGCAGGAAAAAATCTGGGCCTGCGCCCAGTGTTACACCTGTGCCGCGCGCTGCCCGTTCGGCAATTCTCCCGGCGGGCTGATCATGCTGATGCGCGAAACGGCGATCAAACACGAAATGGAATCGGCGAAAAGCGTGCTGCGTCCGTTCAGCCGCGTGATGCTGAAACTGGTTTCCACCGGCAACCAGCTCGCCCCCGACATGATCAACGCCGAGCATTTCGCCGACTGGGGGCCGAATATTTCGAAAATCGATGCCCCGCTGAAGCTGTTGCGCAAAGCGATCCCCATGCCGACGCTCAACACCACGGCCACGGCATGGGAAGTCAATTTGAGGACTTCGGTGGAGCTGTACACCATCTGGGAGGAAACCGGCGTCCTGAAGCAACTCGAAGGCATTGATCGCAATCTGTTCGATGTGATCGCCGACTTCATGGACGAAAAACGCGAGGATTGGAAGGATTTTCTTGCCGATCAGGAAGACCAGAAAGACGACTGATTCAAGGAGACGGAGATGACTACCATCAAGTCTGACAGTGCAGGTGCTCCAATGAGTGCCGAACGGTTCACCGGCCATGGCGCGGAGTGGCGCGATGCAAAACTCTCGCCGCACGATGCCGGTATTGCGACGTCGTGGGTTGAGCAAAAGATCGACCGCCGCTCAATGCTTACCGGCAAGGATCGCGTGGAAGATGTGCGCGATGCGATGTGGCAACTCGAAAAAGAAGGCGAAATCGTCGTTCATCGCATCTCGGATGAACATCAGCCTGTCATGGTCAAGACACTCTATGGCTGGGACAAGAAGATCCCGACGCAACGGCTGTGGCATCACAAATCGTGCGGCCAGTGCGGCAACATTCCGGGTTATCCCGCGTCGCTGCTGTGGCTGATGAACAAGCTTGATGTCGAATATCTCGATGAAACCGATCAGACTTCCTGCACGGCGTGGAACTACCACGGATCGGGCATCGGCAATCTTGAAAGCCTTGCCGCGGTGTTTCTGCGCAACTTTCATCAGGCATATGTCGCGGCCCGCGCACAAGGGTTGCCGGACAGTTATTACTATCCGCTGGTGCATTGCGGCACGTCCTTCGGCAACTATAAGGAAGTGCGGGGTTATCTGATTCATTCCGCAACACTGCGCGAGCGGGTAAGGGGCATCCTCGGCAAACTCGGTCGCCTGGTCGATGGCAAGCTGCTGATTCCCGAGGAGGTCGTGCATTATTCAGAGTGGCTGCATGTGATGCGTGAACGCATCAACGCGATGCGCGAAATTGACTGCAGCGGAATCCGCGCCACCATCCACCCGGCGTGCCATGTCTACAAAATGGTGCCGGAGGATGCGATCTACGATGACAGTATTCTCGGCGGCAACCGGCTGGCCGTATCGACCGGCATCATGCAGGCCCTGGGCGCGCAGGTGATTGATTACAGGACCTGGTATGACTGCTGCGGCTTCGGTTTCCGGCATATCATTTCCGAGCGCGAATTTACGCGTTCCTTCGCCATCGACCGTAAAGTGCGGGTTGCTGTCGAGGAAGCACATGCCGATGTGATGATCGGTCACGATACCGGCTGCATCACCACGCTCGACAAGAATCAGTGGATTGCCAAGGCGGCAGGCAAGCCGGTGGAACTGGCGGTACTCGCTGATTGCCAGTTTGCCGCGCTGGTGTGCGGCGCACACCCTTACAAGATCGTGCAGTCGCACTGGCACGCCTCACCCACCGAACACCTGATGGAAAAGCTGGGCATCGACTGGCAGGCGAAAAAAGCCGAGTTTGTGGCTTATCTTGAAGAGGTCAAGGCGGGCAAGCAGGAAAATCTTTATGACCCGCGGCGCATGATTACCTCCGGTCCCGGCTTCAAGCCCGTTAAATCATTATCCGCCGCGATTCCGGTCGCGAATCGCCCATGAACAACAAACCGGTACTCATCGTTGGCGGCGGCCCTGCAGGCCTTGCGGCTGCCCATGCCCTGGCCAGCGTCGGTCAGCAGGCGGTGTTGGTGGAGAAGGAAAAACGCCTGGGCGGCGCACCCATACTCAGCGGTTATGCCAAGCTGGTTCCTTCCGGAGAATGGGCCAGGGACGCCATCGGCGCGATGGTGAGCCGGGTGGAAAACAATCCGCTGATCAGTGTCCAATTGGCCGCCTCGGTTACCGCATTCAGCGGCAACCCCGGTGCGTTTCGCGCCACCCTGTCCAACGGCCAGAGCATTGAAGCCGGCGCTGCCGTGTTATGCACGGGGTTCACCCACTTCGATTCCGTGAACAAACCCGAATGGGGTTTCGGCACTTATCCTGATGTGGTGACTACCGTGCAGGTAGAGCAGATGATTTCCAGCGGCCGGGGTGTGCGTTGCCCATCCGATGGACGCAAGCCGGAGCGGGTTGCGATTCTGCTCTGTGTCGGATCGCGCGACCGCCAGATCGGACGCGAATGGTGTTCCAAAATATGCTGCACTGTATCCAGCAACATCGCGATGGAAATCCGCGAAGAATTGCCGGACACCCATGTTTACATTTACTACATGGATATACGCACATTTGGTTTGTACGAGACCAAGTATTACTGGCGCAGCCAGGAAGAATTCAAGGTCAAATACATCAAGTCACGTATCGCCGAGGTCACGTCCGACGGAAAACGGTTGATCATCAAGGGTGAAGACACGCTGGTCAAACGTCCGATCACCATACCGTTTGACATGGTGGTGCATGCGATCGGCATGGATCCCAACGTGGATAACAAATCCCTTGCAGCCACCTTCGGCATCGTGCTTGAACCGCACGGTTTCATCGGCAAGGGCAATTCGTACGGGAATCTCGGCGAAACCACCCGACCCGGTATTTTCGTGGCGGGTGCTGCCGCCGGACCGGAAACCATCGACGACTCGATAGCGCAGGCGAAAGCCGCGGCGATGGCGGCTTTTGCCCTGTTGCATCAGCAGCCGGCGCAAACAGCAGCCGCCTGAGTTTTTGCGAAAACCTTGAGCGACGCGTCATCATGAACCCGCGCCCGGCATTACAAGCCAAACGGCATGACGGGGTGCCGCCGCAGCTCGAGCTGAGCGGCCCAAAACTCGCCATGGCATTCGAACGGCTGGCGAACGGCCTTGAGGAATGCGGCGGTATCGAGCGGCATGTCGAAGCGCTGAAAGCAAAATCATTGCTGTTCAACCGCACATTTCTGGATGCCGGGGCAGGTGAACTCGATCTCCATGCGTTCAAGGCGCTGTGCGCGCTGATTTCCACGGTACGCCGGCGTGTGACGCCGTATGTGGAGGCGCAGCGCTTCGGTGTGCTGCGCACTGCGATAACAGGCCTGCTTGAAGGTCGTGGCGACACGACCACCACGGACAGTCGGATGGCGGCCTTCCGTGGCGCTTTTCCCGAGGATCGGGAACATCGCTGGGTGCACGATCTTGCATCGGAAATCCTGCATAACCTCGATCCCGAGCGTTATCCGATGATGCTGCGCTGGGTGTGGGATGCCCAGACCAACACCGGCGTGATCCGTGAAATCTGGCATGCCGGGAACGGTGTTGACGTTGACCAGATTGAAATCGGCGTGCCGTCGAATTACGCCACTTACCTGATGTTGCGCGAGGAGTTGTCACAGTTTCTCGCCGATAACGGGGTGTTTCGCGACGTGATCTGGTATGTGGATCTGCTGACCGCGCAAATTTACGCCGACTATGTGGGCGAACAGGGCGGTGTTTACCTGCGGGCGGATTTTTCCCGGCCTGAAGATCCTTTGATGCACCTGCGACGTCTGCTTGGCCTGGATGGCATCGGGGCGAATGGACAAACCCGCCTCAAATCCGCCGACGGCAATGCGTTTGTCGTTGAGGGGGAAGCGGCGGCACGGATTGAACAGCGGGACTGACCCGCGCGCGCCTGTTGCCACAAGAATATCATCATGCCCATACATGAAAAAAACCTGATACGCCCCGAGAATCTCAAGACGCATGAGAATCTGACGATCGATGGCGTGAACGTCTCCGGCCACTGGAGTACTTTCATTGCGCCGCGAGTCATCACCGATTACAACGAAAAAATAGAAGCGGAGATTTCGGCGCTGCCCGGCGGCGAACACATCAACCGTTGCTGGCAATGCGGATCATGTACCAATTCATGTACCGTCAACGCGGTTAATCCTGATTTCAATCCGCGTTATTGGATTTACCTCATCCGCATGGGCATGGAATCGGAATTGCTGCGTGACAAGGACATCATCTGGCAATGCGTGTCGTGCAACAAGTGCACCTATGCCTGTCCGCGCGACGTGTTTCCGGAGGGGGTGATGAAAGCCACTGCGCACTGGCTGGAACTGCAGGGCCACACGCCAAAATCGAAATCCACGATCTTTGACGAAGAGTTTACGGGGCAGGTTGTTGCCACCGGCAAGATTGAGGAAGGCCGCATCATCCGCAATTTTTTCACCAGGACAAAGCAGCCCTTGCTGCAGGAATGGCTGGTTGAATTGGCGACGCGTATTGCACGCCGCATGCCGGTCAGGCTGGGATTCCTGATGGGGCTTTCCGCGGTATTTCGTCCCCGCACCCGCGGATGGAACAAGGCGCGCGACGCCATCACTGATTACGTCAATGAGCAGGAAGCGAAGCAATACCGGGCGCTTGGCCTCAAGGAAACTGAGGGAAAAACAGGAAGGCAACATGAAAACTGAATATAAAAAGGTCGCCTACTATCCCGGTTGCGCACTGGAGGGCACCGGACATGCCTACAACCAGTCCACCAAAGAGGTCGGCAAGGCTTTGGGGCTGGAACTGGATGAAGTGAAGAACTGGAACTGCTGTGGTGCGATGGAAGTAAAAAATGTCGATCCCAAGGT
>CAMBCD010000235.1 GCA_945863085.1 Bordetella parapertussis | reverse complement strand
AGGCAGCATGCCGTCATGCCCAGCCAGAAACCACACCGCACGTGCATCCGCAACGCGCGAAAATTGATTGCGATCATCATGCTCCTCCTGGGTTTTATTGCACTGATTGTTGTTCTGCGACGGCTTGCGATGCCGGCCTTCGATTATAGGAGTCGCACCACGACGGCACAATGAGGACAGGGCCGTGCTCCATATGCTGGAAAACTGATGCGGCTCCACAAGGGGCCACGGTAAAATCATCATTCCACCTTCAGAGAGACCCTATACCCGCATGTCTTCCACCCGGATATTTTCCGTTCAGCACGGCTCAGTCCATATTGCAGTCCATGCTTTCGGCAGCGGCCCGCGCATCGTGATGATGCCCTCCCTGGGCCGAGGCGCCGCCGATTTTTTCGACATCGCACAACGACTGGCTGACGCCGGCTACCGCGTGTTGTGCCCGGAACCGCGCGGCCTCGGCGGCAGCAGCGGCCCGCTGCACGGCATCACGCTGCATGATTTCGCCAGGGACATTGCAGCAGTCATCAGGCATGACGGCGGCGAGCCGACGGTGGTCGCCGGCCATGCCTTCGGCAATTTTGTCGCCCGTACCATGGGCGCGGACTACCCGCAACTCACCCGCGCCGTGATCCTGCTCGCCGCAACGCATACCTGGCCGCTGTCTCAGGATCTGCGCGACTCAATCAACAAATGCCATCAGATGGATTTGCCGGAGGCCGTGCGGCTGAAACACCTTCAGCATGTGTTTTTTGCGCCGGGCAACGACGCCAGCGTCTGGCTGGAAGGCTGGAATGAAGAGGTGATGCACGCCGAACGCAACGCCACCGAGGCCACGCCGAAACCGGAATGGTGGACTGCGGGCAAGGCGCCGGTACTTGATGTTCTCTCACTGCAGGATCCCCTGTCGCCGCCGGACAGCGTGAACTGCTACCGCGACCAGTGGGGCCCCGACCGCGTGACCATCGCCAGAATCGACAATGCCGCGCATGCGCTGCTGCCCGAGCAGCCGGCCGCAGTGGCCGAAGCCATCATCAAATACATGAAGCAGCTCGGCACATGAAGCTGTACTGGTCATCGCGTTCGCCTTTCGTGCGCAAGGTGATGATTTTCGCCCATGAATGCGGACTGGCCCCGCGCATCGAATGCGAGCGTACGCTGGTCGCCATGAACCGCCCCAACGCCACCCTGCTGGCGGTCAATCCCACCGGCAAGATTCCGACGCTGGTACTCGATGACGGCAGTGTGCTCTACGACTCCACGGTGATCTGCGAATACCTGGACAGCCTGCACGCCGGGCCAAGGCTTTTCCCCGAATCCGGCGCTGCACGCTGGACTGCCCTGCGCCGCCATGCCCTGGGCAACAACCTGACCGACAACCTGATGCTGTGGCGCAATGAAATGCTGCGCCCGCAACCGCAGCAATCCCCGGAAATGCTGGCGGCGTTTGAAATGAAAGTGCGCAATGCGCTAGCCGCGCTGGATCGCGAGGCCGCGGCACTGGCAACCGGGCCGGTCACCATCGGCCACGTCGCCATTGCCTGCGCACTGGGCTATATTGATTTCCGTTTTGCAAACCTGGGCTGGCGCACCGGCCATGACCGGATCACCGGCTGGCATGAAGCGTTTGCACAGCGTCCGTCGATGGTCCACACGGCGCATGTTGACCAATAACAACAGCGCTCCGAGGAGAACACCATGAACAAAACCATAGCCCTGCTGCTGATTGCAGTGGTTGCGCCGCTTGGCGCACAAACCTACCCCGTCAAACCCGTGCGCATGGTCGTGCCCTTTCCGCCTGGCGGGCCCACCGACATCGTGGCGCGGCTGATGGCGCCGAAAATGTCTGCGGCAATGGGCCAGCAGGTGATTGTCGACACCCGCGCCGGCGCCGGCGGCATGATCGCCACCGAGCAGGTGGCCAAGGCGGCACCCGACGGTTACACCATCATCATGGGCACCATCGGCGGCATCGCGGTGGCGATGAGCCTGAATCCCAACCGCGGCTACGACACGCTGCGCGACCTGGCGCCGATCACCCAGAGTGTCTCGGTCACCAGCGTTCTGGTCGTGCACCCGTCGGTGCCGGCAAAAAGCGTCAAGGAATTGCTGGCGCTCGCCAAAGCCTCCCCCGGAAAACTGAACTACGGCACATCGGGCAACGGCACGATCACCCATCTTGCCGGCGAACTGTTCAAACTGCTGGGCAAGGTCAGCATCACCCATGTGCCGTACAAGGGCGGCGCACCGGCGATGACCGCGCTGGTATCCGGAGAAGTTGACCTGACCTATGAAAACACCCTGATCATCACGCCGCACATCAAGTCCGGACGCGTCAGAGCCCTCGCCGTGACCAGCGCCAAACGCTCCGCGCTGCTGCCTGAACTGCCGACCATCGCCGAAACCCTGCCCGGCTACAGCGCCAGCGGCTGGTACGGCCTGCTTGCTCCGGCAGCCACGCCGAAACCGGTACTCACGCGGCTCAATACCGAAGCCGTCAAGGCACTGCGCTCCCCCGATGTTGTCGGCAAACTGTCGAGCCAGGGCGCCGAGCCCATCGGCAACACGCCGGAGGAATTCACTGCCTTCGTGCGCAGCGAAATCGATAAATGGGCGAAGCTGGTAAAAGCCGCCAACATGCGCGCCGATTGAAAGGTCGCCGCATCCGGATTGTATTAACGAACCTCAAAAGCCCGACATGTCCGCCGTCCTCAAAAGCCCCACTGCCGCACCCGATCTCTCCCGCCTGCTCAACCCGCGTGCGGTCGCCATCATCGGCGCCTCCACCGATCTCTCGCGCATCGGCGGCCAGCCGATCAAGCTGCTCACCGAATACGGCTACAAGGGCCGCGTCTATCCGGTCAATCCGAAGTACACGGAGGTCAAGGGCCTGAGCTGTTATCCCGATATCGCCGCAGTGCCCAAACCCTGCGATATCGCGCTGATCGCGGTGTCGGGCGCGCTGGTACCGGGCGCCATCGAACAATGCGGCAAGGCCGGCATCCCCTTCGCAGTCATCCTCTCCGCCGGCTTCAGTGAGGCCGGTGATGCCGGCAAGCTGCTCAACGACAAGCTGCTCGCCGCCATCAAATCCAGCGGCGTGCGCGTGGTCGGCCCCAACTGCCTGGGCGTGATGAACCTCGACGAGGATTTCCGGCTCGGCTTCGGCGGTACGCTGCAATTAAAAACACTGAGGCCCGGCCCGATCGCAATGGTCACGCAATCCGGCGGCTTCGGTTTCGGCGTGGTCGCGGTCGCCTGTTACCACGGTCTCGGTTTCAACCACGTGATTTCCACCGGCAACGAAGCCGACCTGACCGCGCTCGACTGGATGGAACACCTGATCGAGCGCCCCGATGTCGAAATCCTCACTGCCTTCCTCGAGGGCACCACCGAAGGCAAGCGCCTGCGCCGGCTCGGCGAACGCGCGCTGGAACTCGGCAAACCCGTCCTGATCTGGAAAGTCGGCAACAGCGAAGTCGGCAGCAAGGCTGCCACTTCACACACCGCGCGGCTGACTGCGGGTTATGAACTGTTCCGCACCGCGTTCCGCGAAGGCGGCTTCATCGAAGTGCAGGATGTCGACGACCTGGTCGATTTCTGCAAGGCTTTCCGCGGCAAAAAACTGCCGCGCGGCAATGGCGTCGGCGTGATGACCCTGTCCGGCGGCGCCGGCGTGCTGCTCGCCGACCGCTGCACGGCGCGCGGACTGACGCTGCCGCGACTGGCCGATGCGACGCGCGAGAAACTGCGCGGCATCGTCGTCGCCTACGCCTCGATCGAAAACCCGATCGACACCACTGCGCAGGGCTACAACGACAATTTTGCGTCGTACACCAACACCATGCGCGAAGTGCTGGCCGATCCCAACATCGACTCCATCGTCGCCCGCTCGCCGCGCGGCACGGTCACCCAGGTCTGGGCCGAAGGCCTGGTTGAGATGCTGAAGGATGTGGACAAGCCGCTGCTGCTGAACTGGCCGACCTCCCCCGACGACAACCGCGAAGCGATGATGTACCTCGAACGCAACGGCGTGCCCTGCATCCTCGCTCCCGGCCGCACCGTGGATGCAATGGCCGCACTGACCGACTTTGCCAACAAGCGCCGCGTCTTTGAAGCCATGCGCGCCCGCGGCGGCAAACGCGCCATCGCAGCGCAAAAACTCGATCTGACCGCGGCCGGCACGCTGGGCGAACACGCATCGAAGGCGCTGTTGAAGGCCTACGGCATCGCCGTCACCGAAGAAAAGCTGCTGGCGCCCGAGGCCATCGAAAAACTGACCGCTTCACCGCTGCCCTTCCCGCTGGCGGTGAAAATAGAATCCGCCGACATCCCGCACAAAACCGAGGCCGGCGTGATCCGTTTGCAGATCAACAGCCTCGATGCGCTGAAACAGGCGGCACGCGAAGTGCTGGCCGCCGCCAGACAATACAAACCCGATGCACGCATCGCCGGTGTTCTGGTCCAGCAGATGGCCAGCGGCGAGGAAGTCATCCTCGGCGCCGTCAACGATCCGCACTTCGGCCCGGTGATCGCCTTCGGCCTTGGCGGCGTGTTCACCGAAATCATGCATGACGTGACCCACCGCTACGCGCCCTTCGATGCCGAAACCGCGAAAGCGATGATCCACGACATCAAGGGCGTCAAGCTGCTGCAGGGTTACCGTGGCAAACCGCCCTGCAATATCGACGCGCTGGCCGATGCGATCTCGCGGCTGTCGCTGCTGGTGGCGGACCATGCCGAGCGCAGTGCCGAAATCGACATCAATCCGCTGTTCGTCAACGCCTCGGGTGTTGTTGCTGCGGATGCACTGGTGGTTTTAAAGTGAACGTTCCGTTCAAAACGCGCATTACCGATCTCTATGGCATCCGCCTGCCGGTGATCGCCAGCGGCCTGATGTGGCTGGCCGAACCGGTGTATGTCGCCGCAGTGGCGCACGCGG
>CAMBCD010000234.1 GCA_945863085.1 Bordetella parapertussis | reverse complement strand
ATCTAATTGATATAAATAGTTATTTTTAAACAATAATTAAGGTGGCCAATTAAAGCGGCTATGCAGTTCCGGTCCAGTATTGCGGATAGGCGATCCAGCTCCGGCGCAGATCTTCCTTGTCCGGCTGCCGGGCGGCCAGCGCCACGCGGCGCTGCCGGGCCCGCGCGAGCGCCGCGCCGAAAATATCGTTGAGCTCCTCTGCGTAACCTTCTGCGTAATCCTCGGGCGCCGACAGGTCGCCGCCTGTCGCTGACGCTGCCACCAGTCCCGCAAGCCGGCCCGAATGCACGGCAGCACTGATGCCGGCACCGGTCACCGGATTGGTCAGCCCGGCGGCATCACCTGCGAGCAGCACCAGCACATGCGCAATCCTGCCCCAGGGCTGCAACAGGCCGCCAACGGGTATCAGTCCGCCGGTCATGCCCAGGATGCACGCGCCGACCTGATCGCGCACCATCAGCGTTTCATGCAGCCGCTGCACGATGGCTTTGAGTTGATGTTTGCATGCGGGATCGACACCCGCGCCGAGGTTGGCGACATCGCCCTTGGGAAACAGCCAGCCGTAGCCGCCGGGAATATCCGCCGAAAGAAAAATATCCGTCGCTTCCTGCGCGTGGTGCAGCGGCACGGTGATTTGCCGGGTCTCCACCATCGCGGTGTTGATCTGGCCGATGGCGCGGCCCGCGAGGGAGCGCGGGCCATCCGCACCGATGATGACGCGAGGCATGATCGAGCGGCCGTCGGAGAGGATGACCACGCCTTCTGCTGTTATGCGGCGTGCGCTCACACCCAGAGTACATTGCGCGCCGGACGCAACTGCCTGCCCGACCAGATGCGCATCGAAGGCGGCACGGTCGAGCATGTGACCGGGGAAATTCTCCCTGATGTCGGGGGCGTCCTGCTCGACGAATGTCGTCATCGACACAATGCGCTGCCGCACTGACGACTGGAGCTCAGCCACGTCCATGCCGATCATTGCAGGCACAAACTCCGCGCACTGCACGGGACGGCCTGCGACCTGTTTCCGGTCAATACCAATGACTGTACAGCCCTGGCGCGCGGCCTGCGCGGCAGCGCAGGCGCCCGCCGGGCCCAGGCCCAGCACCAGCACGTCGACGCAGGCCATGTTCATCGCACGATTGCAACGGGCTGCGGCGCTGCGGCGGCACGCGGGTGCAGCTTGATGGTATTGCCGGTTTTCACCGAACAGCAGGCATGTTCCTGAACCGCCGGCCGGCCGATGGCCTGCGCTGCCGCGAGCGCGCCCTCGGCGGGAAACGCGATGCCGTCCAGTCCGGCCATGACCGCATAGGCATCAGTCACGCGCCGGTGCATGCCAGGCGGGCGCGCGCAACCGAGCAGCACCTGGCGATCGGCAATGCGTTCGCGCGCCTCAAGGAAAATCCGTCCGACATCGCCGGTTGCGGGCGTCACAAAGGTATCGGGTTTTGCATAGAACGGCATCACCACCACCAGTACCAGCGAGTGGATCGGGTGACGGCTCACGATGTCCAGTGCGGCCGGCTCACCGAGGATGCGCCCGTAGTGCAGGCCGATCACGATATGCGGCACCACTTCCATGGTGGTTGCGCATAACGCGGCCAGCGTGGCCTCAAAATCCTCCACCGTGCGGTCGAGGTGATAAACATCGGTGATGGTCTCGCGCGCACCGATCACATCCATCATCGCGGTATCGACACCTGCCGACGCGATGCCGCGCGCGCGCGCCTCATCCAGCAAGGCGGTATGGATGGCGATGCGCAATTGCGGGAAATCGCGCTTCAGGCCTTCGACCACGGGAAGGTAGCGGTCATAGGGCACTTCGTTGCGGCGGTTGGAGCCCCCGGACAGCAGAAAACCCTGGAGATTTTCGCGCACCACCATGTCGCGCACCCGGGCATCGAGCATGGCGGGGCTGGTGGCAGGAATCATCGGCTCAAGTATCTTCGCCTGGCAATGGTCGCAGTTGAGCCCGCAGGCCCCCGCAGTGATGGAGAAAGCAGGAAAACTGTTCTTGCCGCAACCGCTGACCTCGCAACTGGAATACGACTTGAAGGTAGGCGTGGAAAACCGGATCCCGCGGCCCGTCACGCGCGGCGCGTGGCGTTCGTACTCGGCGACGAGTACGGCATCCAGACCGGCGTCTTCGAATTCCTCAATGCCGCTCAATCTTTCATGCCAGTTCATATTCACCATCCCGGTTCCAGTATTCATTGGAGGTCTGCGCCAGCGCCTGCGCGCAGAGTTCATCGATCTGCGGCCGCACCGTACCGCCCCGCGGCGCATCAGCCAGCGTGTCCAGCCATTCCCTGCGCACATCCTCGTCGTCGATCAGGTCGCAATTGAGGCCGGCCAGCACGGCAAGCGCCGATTCCGGCAGCACAGCGGGAAATATACGCCCGGAAAGCCGTCCCCACAGGCCGGTCCAGTAACGCGCCACTGTCCAGGGGTTATATCCGCCACCGCCGAGCACCACGGCGGCCGGTGCGAGCGCAGCCACACGCTCAACAGCCGACCACAGCGCCACGTTGGTCAGCGCCATGGACGACAGCGGATCGCCATCCAGCGCATCGGCGCCGCAGGTCAGCACCACGGCATCCGGCACGAGTCGGCTCGCCAGCGGCAACACCACCCGGTTCAGGACGGCCTCAAGCTCAGAGTCGCTAAACCGCGCCGGCACCGGCAAATTGCATGACCGGCCCCCGCCGGTGTCGGATGCGGCACCGCTGTGCGGCCATCGGCCGTGTTCGTGCAGGGACAGGGTATGAACACGCGGATCGTGCTCGAATGCGTCCTGCACGCCATCACCATGATGCGCATCGAAATCCACGTAAAGGACTCGCCCTGCCCCGCCCCGCAACAGCACGAGAATGGCAAACACCGGATCGTTGAAATAGCAAAATCCGCTGGCCCTGTCGCGGCGGCCGTGGTGCGTACCCCCCGCCGGGTGGTAAGCGATGCGCCCTTCCAGCGCGAGTTCCGCCGCACGCATGGAGCCGCCGACGCTGGTGGCAGCACGATCATAGACCCCGGGAAACAGCGGATTTTCCATGGTGCCGATGGCAAACAAACGCCTGACCTCCGCCGCGACCACACCAGTCACGTCGGCTTGCCGCAACGCACGCACGTAAGCCGGCGCATGGAAGCATTCAAGTTGCGCTGCACTCGCTTGCGGGCTGGTTATGAATTCGCCGGAGTCAAGCCAACCGAGGGCACGGCATAAATCCATTACCGGCGCCACGCGCTGAATGGCCAGAGGGTGATTTGCGGTGTAACCGGCATGGCGATACACCTCGTGACCGATGAATACCGGCGCCAGCACTTTGTGCGTTGCAATAGATCGAGTGGCCGTCAACCCGGATTCCCCAAGACTTGGTCTGTCATAACACCCTGCCCGATGATCAACGCAGATTGGCAGGAGTAAGTGCTATTGACAATGGCGGATTTAGTATATCAGACTACCCTAATATAAACAGGTTCTAATATAACGCGATGCACTTCACCTGCACTTCACCCGCACCTCACCTCGTATCGCAGGCTCGCGCTTCACCAATCTAGATTCAAGGGACAACCATGCCGAACGCTTTTCTGGATGCAAAAGGTCTTAATTGCCCGCTGCCGATACTGCGGGCCAAAAAAGCCATACAGGCTTTGGACATCGGCGGACTGCTCGACATACACGCCACCGACCCCGGCGCAGTAAAAGACTTTGCCGCATTTTGCCGCTCCACCGGCAACGAACTGCTGTCCTCCGTGCAGGAAGGCAATGTGTACAAGTTCACGATCAAACGAGTCAACTAAGACGCCGTCATGGACAACGCGCAACTCGACGATTTGATCAAACGCCGTCTTGATGAAATTCTGCCGGCGAAGATCGAGGAAAAGCTCGCCGAGTTACGCGCGAAAAAACCCGGTTCGATGACGATTATCGCAACCAAGGGCACGCTGGATTGGGCGTATCCGCCATTCATCCTGAGTTCAACAGCCGCGGCACTGGGCTGGAACGTGTCGATTTTCTTCACGTTCTATGGCCTGCAACTGCTGCGCAAGGATATCTCGCATCTGCAGGTTAGCCCGCTCGGCAATCCGGCCATGCCGATGAAAATGCCCTTCGGCCCCGACTGGTTCAGGGCGATCAACTGGAACATCCCCAATATCGTGCAGGCCGGGATACCCGGCTTTGAGTCGCTGGCGACCGCGCTGATGAAAAAGACGATCAGCAACAACGGCGTCGCTGAAATCGGCGAACTGCGGAGCATGGCACTTGAGGCCGGCGTCAACATGGTCGGCTGCCAGATGACGGTCGACCTGTTCGGCTTCACGCACGAAGATTTCATCCCGGAAGTCAAAGAGTATTGCGGCGCGGCGACGTTCCTGCCGATGGCGCAGGAGGCAGATGTCAGTCTGTACATGTAGTTAATCTAAAAACTTCACGTCGTTCAAAAGGGGGGGATCGTGGATAACAGAAAAACATTTTCGGCGGTGGCACTGGCAATAGCGGGCGCGTTGACCACCGGTGTGGCAGGCGCGACGGACGGCTATTTCTCCCACGGTTACGGCATGAAGGCCAAGGGACGGGGCGGCGCATCCACGGCGATGACCACCGACACCTTCGGCGGCGCCAACAATCCGGCGACCATGGTCTGGGTGGGCGATCGTGTCGACATCGGCGTGGACCTGTTCCGGCCCGACCGCGAGGCGAGTCGCACCGGCAGTCCGGCTGGCGTGAACGGCGCGGCCGACGGCAACGACACGACCAACTTTCTGATTCCGGAATTCGGCTACAACAAGCTGATCAACCCCGACCTTTCTCTGGGCGTCACGGTCTACGGCAACGGCGGGATGAACACCGACTATTCGGGCAGTGCAGTTGCGAACTGCGGCGCCGTGGGCGGCGGCGCTCCGGCCAATCTGCTGTGCGGTTCGGGCAACCTCGGCGTGGATCTTTCACAACTGAT
>CAMBCD010000233.1 GCA_945863085.1 Bordetella parapertussis | reverse complement strand
GCGCGCGCAAACGCGAGTTCTACGACGGCCTGACGCAATGGCAATCCACATTCAAGACCGGCGCTGCGGAAACCGCGGCCCTGCTGTCGGTGGAAGGGCGCAGCTACGAAGACGCCCTGCAGCAGGCTAACAACCTGCTCTTGACCAATCTCTGGGGTGACGGCCTGCCGGTATGGCCGGCGACCGAGGAGCGGGTCGACTGGATCCTGCGCGGCTCGGCACTGCCGCGCACGCACCGCCTCGGCAAATTTCCGCCGCGCGGCGGCATCACCACCGTCGAAACCTGCGCCATTGCACTGGCGATGGCGGGCGGTCGCCCCGAATACCTGCCGGTGCTGATCGCGGCGGTGGAAGCCTGCCTCGAACCCGATGCGCTGTTTGACCAGCTGCAGGCGACTTCGGGTGGTCCGTTCCCTGTGGTTATCGTCAATGGTCCGATCGCCAAAGAGATCAGGCTCAATTCCGGATTCGGCTGCCTCGGCCCCGATCCGCAACGTCCCGCCGGCGCCAGCATCGGCCGCGCGCTGCGCCTGATGCAGCAGAACGTCGGTGGTGCGCTGCCCGGCATCGGCACCATGGCGATTTATGGCGCGATGCGTTACACCAATGCGGTGTTTGCCGAAGACGAAGCAAGCCTGCCCGAAGGCTGGGAGCCACATGGCACGCGGCGCCACGGCTTTGAACGCGGCACCAATTCAGTGTCGGTGTATTTCGCCAGCGGCGTCACCAACATCCGCCGCCGCGGCGCAAAAAAGGAAACGCCGGAAGAAGATGTCACGCAGGGGCTCTATCGCATGGCGGATTTCATGCGCACGCCGAACTTCGCCGCGCTGGCCGGCTGGGAGAAGGGCACACCCGGCGCGATGATGATTTCACCGGTGGTCGCCGGCATGATGGCCAAACTCGGCTGGACACCAAAGAAGCTGCAGGACTTCCTCTGGGAACACTCGAAGATCCCGATGAAGGACATCAAACGCGCCGGCGGCGTGGCCTGGATCGAGATCGATCCCAGCCCGGTGGCGCGCGACAGCCTGAAGCTCGACCCCTGGCCGATCGCGCAAAAACCGGAGAACCTCATTTTCATCGTCGCCGGCGGCGACCATCCGACGCACAGCCAGTGGCTGCAGGCACATTCGCCGGCGGTGGTCGGCAAAATGATCCGCGTGCCGGAAACCTTCGACCGCCTGCTCGCCGAATCGGATCGCGATCTCGGTTGCGGTTCGGAGGAATGCCGGATCTGAAATGTAGTCAGGGCCGGATATAACCGGAACGGCTGACTATCTCAGAGGCCGTCATTCCGGCGAAAGCCGGAATGACGGTAGATGGGTCAGTGCTGTGCTGGCCCGAAGTGTCCCTGCAGCTCCTCATCAAACTTGCCGTCGATCAGCACGTACAACATCAGCACCGGTTTGTCGGAACGGTTGCTCCAGGCGTGATTGGTGCCGCGCTGGATCACCACGTCGCCTTCTTTCAGCACCACGTCCTGGTCATCAAGCAGCATGGTTACTTCACCCTTCAGCACCACGGCGTAATCGACGGTCTGCGTGCGATGCATGAAGGGGTGGCGGCCTTTGGCCGAGCCGGCGGTGGTGGCGTTTTTGTTGCCCATGGCTTCAAACACCGCTTTTGACTGCTCCGGGCTGATGTTGCGGATGGCTTCGGTCTCGGGCGCGATTTCACTGATGCGGAACACCGTGCCGCCGGGCAGGGGATGGATCTGCTTCGGGCCGCCGGTCGGATCCGGCTCGCTGGCGTGCAGGATGTGTGGTGTTGTGGCGGTTTTCCACATATCGACGGAGATATGTCCCGGGCGCAGAGGGTTTGTGCGTACCGCGGGGGCGAGGCCGTCTTCAAGAACGATGGCTCTGCCGTTATCGTCGTGGCCGGTGACTACGCGGCGGATTTTTCCGTTCATCTACTTCGCTCCTGGGTTAATTAAACAAATATACGTAGTGTGGGAGTCCGCCAAGAGGACTTTCTTCGGGCGTATCCCGCCGTATGGATGCTTGGGTGGAAGGTGACTTCAAAAATTTTTCAGCCGAGCAAGCGCATTCGCCAAGACTTCATCAAAATCGTAGGTCTTCATTTCGCCCCTCTCAAGCGCGGCGAGCCGATCATTACATTCCCTGAGCCACGCAGCATCCAACTCCGGATCGGGCGGGGTATTGAGATCGTGCAGCGAATCGATCAGGGCGCATCTGTCCTC
The DNA here is from genome assembly GCA_945863085.1 of Bordetella parapertussis. Next base: position 2,756 of record CAMBCD010000233.1, on the reverse strand, counting down.
TGCGCTTAGGTGCTTGGCTTGCTCCAGCAGACTTTCTATTGATGTGCGCATGATTTGAACTCAAGGTAGTGACTTCAGGGATTTTATAACGCGCTCGGCATCATCGGCAGCGCGTTTCAACCCGCGGAATAAAGCGTCATCAGCTCGGGTAGTATGGTTTCACGCCGGAACGGATTGTCGAGGATCTCCGGCGTTGCGACATCGACCTTGCGGCCGCCGAACAGCGCGGAGAGTTCTTCCTGCAACGCAGGGATTTCCAGCAGCGATGTACTGCTGCCGGGTTCGAACTCGACCAGCAGATCCACATCGCTGGCCGGGTTCATCTCGTTGCGTGCGGCGGAGCCGAACAGGCTCAGCTTGCGGATATGGTGTTTGCGGCATAGCGCTGCGAGTTGGCCTCGGGGAATGTGCAGTTTCTCTCGCGGCGCCACGCGATACGTCGCAGCCGGGCTGTGCAGTGCGCGGGCTTCTGGTGCGTGTGTTTGCGGCGCGAACATGGTGGCATCCCCGTCACGCAGCAATCCGGTGAGCGCTTCAAACACCGGAGAGGCAGGATTGGCGCGGTAATGCACCTGGCGGCCCACTTCCTCACGTAACAGCAGTCCAAGTTCCGTCAGCATGCGCAGATCCCGGTGCAGCGATCCCGGCGAAGCACCGGTCACGCGCGCGAGTTCGCGCACATGCAGTGCCGCGTCCGGCTTCAGCAGCAGGGTGCGCAGCACCGCGGCGCGGGTATTGCCCAGCAGGAAATTGGTAACAGTGGTATTGGACATTCAGGCCGTGAACATTTATCGTTCTCTAAATTGCTTCAATTGTAGCAATAAAAAGAACATATATGAGTAATTATAAGTAATTGTTTTTATTCAATTATTTTATAATTTTATATATGTCGTAGGCAATATGTATAGAAAATCCTATTTTTCTATACATATTGGCGGCCCTTTGATCGAGGAATCAGCTTGCACCGTAAATACAAGTTTTTATATAATCATTCCAGCCATTTCAATGAAGCCGGTTTCGTTTCAAGGTAATTCACTGACTGCGCTGCGGGCATTTCCGCAGTCAGCCCGCAGGATGGTTGGGTTGCAGCTTGACCGCGTGCAACGGGGCCTTGATCCAGGTAATTGGAAGCCGATGCCGACTGTCGGCGCCGGCGTTCGCGAGATCCGGGTTCGGGATGCGGCAGGCGCTTTTCGTGTCCTATATGTCGCGCAGTTCGAGCAGGCGGTGTACGTGCTGCACTGTTTTCAGAAGAAAAGTGCCAAAACCAGCCGCTCAGACATCGAGATCGGCCAGCAGCGCTACAGTGAATTGGTGAAAGGAATGCGATGAAAGCCAAGCGTTATGAAAGTGTGTGGGACGCCATCGAGGCGACACCGCAGGCGGCCGCCAGCATGCGCGCGCGCTCTGAGCTGATGATCGAACTGGCTGAACAGATCCGCCGTTCCGGCTGGACACAGCGCGATGCGGCCGCACAATTGGGCGTCACTCAGCCGCGCGTATCCGATCTGGTGCGGGGGCGAATCGAGCTATTCTCGCTCGACATGCTGGTTGATATGGCGGCCGCCGTCGGCCTCAAGCCTCGCATCACATTTAAACGCGCCGCGTAGGCGTGATCGGCAGTTCAGAAAACCACCATGGCACTAACCCGGGATTTCAAAGAAACCATCTTTGCGCGCGCGCAGAGCGACACCAAATACCGCGAAGCCCTGTTCACGGAAGCGATCAATGCCTACCTTGTGGGAGATACCGCCACTGGCAAGGCCATGCTGCGCGACCTGGTCAATGCAACCGTCGGGTTTGAAGGCCTGGCTGCGGAAGTGGGGGCCCCCAGCAAAAGCCTGCATCGCATGCTGGGCCCAAACGGTAATCCCAGTACCGAGAATTTTTTCGGTATTGTCAGCGCGCTGCAAAAGAAAACGCGTGTAAAGCTGCGGGTGACGGCACAGTAACCTGCTTACTTACCAATACCCGTCATTCCGGCGAACGCCGGAATCCAGGCTGGACGTAGCAGAACCTCTGGATTCCGGCTTGCGCTGTGCTTGGCCAGAATGACGGCCCGTAGAGCGGGAGCCCCAAGGGGACTTCCTTCGGGGCGCGCACGCTTGGCCGGAATGACGGTGCCAGGGCTTGTTGCTTCCCACCAATTACCAGTCACCCATTCAGTTGTATGATCATCGAATCCCATGGTTAATGAGGTATTCCATGTCCACAGATGAACTGCTCGAAAAAGCCAAATCACTGCCGGCAACTCAGCAACTGCAACTGGTTGAAGATCTGCTGGATGTGCTCGACCGCCCTGATACCGATGTTGACGCAGCCTGGGCGACAGAAGCGCGGGATCGCCTGGCGGCTTACCGCAGCGGCAAGGTGAAAGCGATCCCGTTGGAGGAAGTGCTGGCTAAATACCGCGTGCGATGAATATTCGTCTGCTCGATCCGGCGGCAGAGGAACTCGACGAGGCGATCAGTTATTACAACGGCCAAGTTGCCGGCCTCGGGGATGCGTTTCTGGTCGAGGCGTTACGGGTGTTTGGGCTCATCAGACAATATCCGCAGGGCTGGCACCCGCTGGACGGGGAAATACGGCGGTGCAGGTTCAGCCGGTTTCCTTACGGGGTTGTCTATGTGCCGGACCCCGGTGAGATTATCGTCATTGCAATCCACCACATGCACCGACGCCCCGGTTATTGGCGAGGCAGAGTAACAACTTGATGATCAGAGGAACCTGGGGTTTCTGCCCATCACCAGTCACCT
>CAMBCD010000232.1 GCA_945863085.1 Bordetella parapertussis | reverse complement strand
CGGTCCTCGCGCAGTGATTGCGGGTAACTCTTCCCCGGCGGGTGGAGCGGCATCATGAACGTTCCGAGTTTCATCCTTGCTTCCTTCAGTAAATTATGCCGTCAAGACCAGCATCATTCGGTCCTGATGTTGTTGTCGCGGATCGCTTTGCCGAAGCGGTCGGTCTCGCTTTTCACGAAAGCCCTGAAGTCCGCCGAACTTTTGCTGGTGATCACCGCAACACCGCTGTCGCTCAGCCTCTTGACCACACCCGGATCCTTCATCGCAGCCTGGCCGACCTTGTACAGCGTACTGACTACATTGGCCGGAGTATCCTTGGGCACAAACAGGCCTTGCCATGAACCCACGACCATGTCGAAACCCTGTTCGCGCATGGTCGGTGCCTCCGGCATTGCCTGGCTGCGTTCGGGGGCAATGATGCCGAGCATGCGCAGACGACCTTGCTTGGCAAAAGTCACAGTTGAACTGAAGGTCGCCATCAGCCACTGCACTTCGTTGCTGAGTACGCCGACAGTGGCGGGACCGGCGCCGCCCTTGTACGGAATCATGGTGGCCTTGGTGCCCGACAGGTTGAGGAACATCAGCGCTTCCAGCGTATTGGCGCTGCTGGGTGCGGCCGCACCGTAATTCGTCTTGCCGGGATTCGCTTTCATGTAGACCACCAGTTCCTTGACGGTTTTGGCGGGCACCGAGGGATGCGATACCAGGCTGCCTGGTACATCGACCACCTGGGTGATCGGGATCAGGTCGACCAGCGGCTTGAACTGGAACTTGGTGTAGTACACCGGGTTGATCGCCATCGTGCCGACGTTGCCGAGCAGGAAGTTGTAGCCGTCCGGCGTCGCACGCGCGGCGGTTTCGACGCCGATGTTGCCCGAAGCACCGGGTCGGTTGTCGACGACTACCGTCTGTTTCATCAGGTCGGCCATTGCCGGCTGGATGATGCGGCCGACGAAGTCCGATGCGCCGCCCGGAGCAAAAGGTACGATCATGCGTACAGGACGGTTGGGATAGGTCTCCGCGCTGAGAGCGGTGCCGCAGGCGAACATCGACAACGCGGCGGCCAAGGCAGTACGTTTGAAGCAGGTCATGGTTTTCTCCTTTGGTTTAAACATAAATATTTGTTTTTATTGATATTTTTTAAACTTTTTCATCACCGGGTGCGATCGGCAGTTTCACCGGGCGCTTCAGTTTTGCCGACAGGTCGATGGCCTTGGTCAGCATCAGCCGATTATGGCCTTCCGCAGCCGTCGCGTGTTGCGTAGGTACGCCCAGCGATACCCGATTCAACCATGAATTGGTTTCCTCGCGCATCGGTCCGCGCAGTTCGCCCAGCGCCATGTCGCCAACCGGATAACTGGTCAGAAAGTCGACGTGCCGGCGTTTGTCCGGGGCATAACCTTCGCCCTGGATCAGGTTGGTGGCAAGCACGATGTCGCGGTGTGTGTCATCGATGGTGAGCACACCCTCGGTGCCGACAGCACCGACTTCAAGGCTGTACACCGCGCCGGGCCAGACTTCGGGCAGCGCCCAGGAAATGACGCCGTGGTAAATCGCGCCATCATCAAAGCTGATCGTGTAGCCGGTGCCATCCACACCCTGCCAGGTCGGGCCCAGCGCCTTGTTGACCGAACGCGCGTAGACCTCGACCGGTTTCTTGGTTTCCATCAGCCACATCACGATGTCCAGGGCGTGGGTGCCGGAGATCACCATCGGCGTGACTTCAGACCGATTGTCACTGCGCTTGTAGTTGTCGATGGCGACCAGCCGGTTCATGAAGGCGCGGGAAGTGACCATGGTTACTTCGCCCAGCGAGCCGGTGCGCACTTTTTCCTTGGCCACCAGCCAGCGGCGGCGGAAACGCTGGGTGTAGCCAATTACCGCGTCGACGCCGGATTTTTCGATGGCGGCCAGCGTCTGCGCGGATTCGCCGAGATCAGTGGCCAGCGGTTTTTCGATCAGCATCGGCAGCTTGCGTTCTGCCGCCATGATCACCGGATCGACATGCAGGTGTTCGTCGGTGCAGATGGCGACCGCATTGACTTCGGGACGCGCCAGCAGTTCGCGGTAATCGGTGGTGACAAAATCGCCACCGCATTTCTCGCGGACGATTTCACCGCGCTCCGGATTCAGCTCGGCAATGCCGATCCAGCCCACCGAGGGGTGGCGGGCGGCCAGTTCGGCGCGGATCAGGCCGACACGGCCGGCGCCGATAATGGCGAGGCCGATTTTTTTCAGATCTTTTTTCACCGTGCGCCTCCTGCGGCCACAGCGCGCGGCCGCGATTCCGGCAGCGGCAGGTTGACCGGTTCATTGCGTTCGGCGGAGATGTCGGCGGCGACGTAGACTTCCATCACGTTGCGTGCTTCCTCCGCGGTGACCAGCACCGGGCGGTCGCAGCATACGGCTTCGATGAAATGCACTGTTTCGGCGTGCATCGGTCCGGCAAAGGCGTGGTCGACGCGTTCGCCCGGCATCGACGACATCGGCAGCTGCATGCCGCTTTTCATGGTGTTGAGGATCACGTCGCGATGGGTGTCGTCAACCATCAGCGCGCCATCGGTGCCGATCATCTCGATCCAGGTCGAGCAGGCATTGGGATAACCCGGCGGCAGACTCCAGCCGGCGCCGATGACAAAGGACATGCCGCTGTCCATGGTGACCGTAATCCACTGCGTATCCGGCACGTCCTTGCCGCTGTTCGCGCGCATCACGCCGTAGTTGGTCTGTGAATAGACACGAATCGGTTTGGCGGGGGCCAGGCACCACAGGATGAAATCCAGGTCATGCGTGGCTTCCATCGCTGCCGGCGACAGTTTGCTGCGGCCGGTGATCTTGGCGCCCAGGCTGCGCTGGATGTGACGGCTGACCAGCGCACTGACGGGATTGCCGATCGCGCCGCTGTCCAGGCATTTTTTGACATAGGCGTATTTGGGATTGAAGCGCTGCGAATAACCGATGGTGAACTTGACGCCTTTGCGTCTGGCGATGGCAATCAGGTCATCGGCCTCGTGCAATTCGACGGCGATCGGTTTTTCCATGAACACGTGCAGGCCGGCTTCGAGGCAGTCTCGTGCCATCGGGTAGTGCAGGGCCTCCGGCGTCGCAGAAATCATCACTGCATCGAGGTCTTTCACCTCCAGCATTTTGCGGTAATCGTCGCTCGCGGTTTTTGCACCGGTGGCCTTGGCCACTTCGGCGAGGCGCTCGGGCCGGGTTTCGACGATGTGCAGGTCTTTTACCGCCGGATTGATGGCGCAGGTGTCGGCGCGGATGCCGCCGCACCAGCCGGTGCCAATGATGCCCATGTTGATTTGTTTCACTGCCTGAATCTCCTGGAAAAGTAAGTCCGCTTTATTGAGGCAACGGAACATATGCGGAACGGATTCTGTATTGATGTGCCATGTTAACGATGGTGGCAGATCGGGACAAATACCGAATCACATGCCGTGACATAACAAATTAGCATGGATAGACTTGGCGCATGAGGACATCATTTATTCCGCAATGCAGCATGCTTGGCATTGAAAAACCGCTGCCAGCGGACGATCCGGGAGCTTCGCTGCCGATGCAGCCAAACATGCCGCTTTGTTATCTCAGCAGGAGAAAAACATGAGCATGGACCTGCGCGGCATTCGTTATTTCGTGCAGATTGCCGAACTGGGCAGCATCACTCGCGCCGCGCAGCACCTGCGCGTCGCGCAGCCGGCGCTGTCCCGTCACATCCACGCACTGGAGGAGGAACTTGGCGTGCCGCTGCTGGTGCGGCTGCCGCGCGGCGTACGCCTGACTACCGCGGGACGGCAGTTTCTCGATCATTGCCAGCGCATCCTGCGCGAACTGGGGCGCGCCCAGGACGAGTTGCGCAGTGGCAGCGCAGCGGCGCAAGGGCGGGTGATCCTCGGCGTGTCGCCGACCACCGGGCCGCTGCTGCTGCCGGGCGTGGTCGAACGCATGCGCCGGCAATGTCCGCAAATCAGCCTGAAAGTGGTGGACGGATTCAGCAATCAGCTTTACGACTGGCTGCAGACGGGCCGCGCCGACGTTGCGGTGCTGACCAATCCGGTGAATTCCCGGGTAGTCAAGGTCACGCCGCTGATTTCCGAGCCCATTGTCGTATTCGTAAGGACACAGGCACGTGCGGGCAAACGGTTTTTTACCGCGACGGAGCTCGCGCGCACCCCCGTGGTCAGCACCGAGGCCATTCGCATCATTGCCGACGAACAGCTGCAACGGCACAAGGCGCGGGTCAGCGTCGAAGCCGAGATTGATTCGGTCGAAGCCATCCGCCGGCTGGTGCTGCGCGGCATCAGCATGGCACTGATGCCGGTATCCACTTTTCATGAAGACACCGGCAGCGGCAAACTGTCGGCCTCGCCGATTGCCGATGCAAACATCCATCGTATACTCACGCTCGGCCAGCAGGCGGACCGGCGGCCTTCCGCTGCAGTCGACGAGGTGGCGCAGATCATGGCTGCCGAAGTGCGGGCGCTGGCGGAAGAGGGTGTGTTCAGCCTGCCGGGCCTTGCCAATAAAACGAAAAAAAAACCGTAACCAGGAGCAGGCATGAAGCGTATCGATGTGCACAATCACGTGATTCCCGAGACCATCGTCAAGGCGATGCAGGCGAATCCGGTTTACAACACCAGAATCGAGGGCGAAGGCCATAACCGCGTGTTCATCCGCGGCAAGGTGCGTTTTCCGTTCGAGCCGGAGTTCTACGATGCCGATGCCAAGCTGGAATCGATGGACCGCAAAAAAATCGATATCGCCTTCATTTCGCCCGGGCCGCAGACATTTTTCTACAACCTGAAAGATGAACTGGCGATCAATACTGCGCGCATCGTCAACGACGGCATTGCGCAGATGGCTGCCGCAAAACCCGACCGCCTGCGCGGCATGGCGACGTTGCCGATGCAAACATCCATCGTATACTCACGCTCGGCCAGCAGGCGGACCGGCGGCCTTCCGCTGC
>CAMBCD010000231.1 GCA_945863085.1 Bordetella parapertussis | reverse complement strand
TGTTTCCGCAGCCGGCAGTACCGCAACGCCACGGTACCGGAGGTCCTGGACGCCGCGATCACCCAGACCATGTCGCGCACCATCATTACCCACGGTTCGACGCAGATGATGGTGCTGGCGATGCTGTTGTTCGGCGGCGAAACGCTGTTTCATTTCGCGCTGGCGCTGACCATCGGCATCATGTTCGGCATCTACTCGTCGGTGCTGGTGGCGAGCCCGATCGTGATGTACCTCGGCGTGTCGCGCAATGACCTGGTCAAACCCGAAGCGGTAGCCAAGCCCGGCGAGGATGGGGCGGTTGTTTAGTAAACTGCCGTGGAACTGCTAGCGCTGCTGATTGACCTGGTCGTCCACCTCGACGACCACCTGCAGGCGCTGGTCGCCAGTTATGGCGCCTGGGTTTACCTGATCCTGTTCCTGATCGTGTTCTGCGAGACCGGGCTGGTGGTGACGCCGTTCCTGCCCGGTGACTCGCTGCTGTTCGTCGCCGGCGCCATTGCCGCTGCCGGCGGCATGAACATCCACCTGCTGGTGCTGCTGCTGTTCATTGCTGCGGTACTCGGTGACGCGGTCAACTATGCGGTGGGTCATTACCTCGGACCGCGGGTGTTCAAATCCAGAGAGTCGCGCTGGCTGAATCCGCGCCATCTCGAACGCGCCCATGAGTTCTACGAACGCCACGGCGGCAAAACCATCATCATTGCCCGCTTCGTGCCCATCATCCGCACCTACGCGCCGTTTGTTGCCGGTGCTGCAAGCATGCCCTACCCGCGCTTCGCGCTGTACAACGTCACCGGTGCGGCCTTGTGGGTGACATCGCTGGGTTACGCCGGTTATTTTTTCGGCAACATACCGGTGATCAAGGACAACCTGACGCTGGTGATCATCACCATCATCATCCTGTCGATCCTGCCCGGCGTCTTCGAATACCTGCGCCACCGTAATCGCCCGTGAAACCCCGACCGGACTGAGTCGTGAACCTTTATCTGCGCCTGTTGTGGCTGCTGTTGCGGTTGCGCAGCGTGCGGCGGCGCGGCCTGTTCGAGGAATCCCGCGTCGCGTTCTGCGTCTGGCCCAATGACTGCGACCTGAGCCTGCACATGAACAACGGGCGCTACCTGACGGTCATGGATCTCGGGCGCGTACACCTGACCGCGCAATCGGGACTGCTGCGCGAGGCATTGCGCCGGCGCTGGATGCCGGTGCTGGCCGCGGCGGAAATCACTTATCTGCGTTCGCTGAAACCATTTCAGCGTTTTGAACTGGTGACGCGGCTGCTGACCTGGGATGACAAGTACGTTTATCTCGAGCAGCGCTTCGAACGCGACGGCGAATTATTCGCGCACGCCTATGTGAAAGGTCTGTTCCTCGCGCACGGTGCGCGGGTGCCCAACGCGGGGCTGCTGCAGGCGATTGCTTGCACGGAAGACGCACCGCCGATGCCGGAGGCCTTGCGGCACTGGGCGGCGTTTACGGCCAGTAAACGCGAAAACGTAAAATAATCAATAAAAACAAATACTTATTTATGTTTTCCGGCGCGAGTGGTGTCAGATGCGTTTGGCCAGTGCCACGGCCTTGCCGATATAGGTCGCCGGCGTCATTTCCAGCAAGCGTTGTTTCTCGGCTTCCGGGATGCCTTTGAGACCCTTGATGAAGGCATGCAGAGAGGCGCGGTCGATGCCTCCTTTGCCGCGGGTGAGTTCCTTCAACTGTTCGTAGGCGCCGCTGACACCGTAACGGCGCATCACCGTCTGGATCGGTTCGGCCAGCACTTCCCAGTTGGCGTCGAGGTCCGCTGCGAGTTTTTCGCGATTGGCTTCGAGCTTGTTCAGACCCTTCAGGCAGGAATCCCAGGCCAGCAGCGCATAACCCAGCGCGACACCCATGTTGCGCAATACCGTTGAATCCGTCAGGTCACGCTGCCAGCGCGACACCGGCAGTTTTTCCGACAGGTGGCGCAGCAGCGCATTGGCGAGGCCGAGATTGCCTTCGGAGTTTTCGAAGTCGATCGGATTGACCTTGTGCGGCATGGTCGATGAGCCGATTTCGCCGGCCTTGGTCTTCTGCTTGAAATAACCGACCGACACATAACCCCAGATGTCGCGGTCGAGGTCGAGCAGGATGGTGTTGGCGCGGGCCACGGCGTCGAACAGTTCGGCGATGGCGTCGTGGGGTTCGATCTGGATGGTGTACGGATTGAATTCGAGGCCCAGCGATTCAACAAAACGCCTGGCGAAGGCTTCCCAGTCGAGATCCGGGTAGGCGGCGAGGTGGGCGTTGTAATTGCCGACGGCGCCGTTGATTTTTCCGAGCAGTGTTATGGAAGAAATGCGTGAAGCGGCGCGTTCAAGCCTTGCGACGACATTGGCCATTTCCTTGCCCAGCGTGGTCGGCGACGCCGGCTGGCCGTGGGTGCGCGACAGCATGGCCGCATCGGCGAGTTCATGCGCCAGCGTGCGCAGCCTGGCGGTGACGTTCTCCAGCATCGGCAGCAGCACCTTGCTGCGCGCTTGCGACAGCATCAGCGCATGGCACAGGTTGTTGATGTCTTCCGAGGTGCAGGCGAAATGGATGAATTCCGCGACCCTGGTGACCTCGGCGTTTTTGGCGAGGCGTTCCTTGAGGAAATATTCGACCGCCTTGACGTCGTGGTTGGTGGTCGCTTCGATGGCCTTGACGCGTTCGCCGTCGGCTTCGGAAAAGTTTTTGACCAGCGCATCGAGCTCGGCGACGGTCGCCGCAGAGAACGCCGGCACTTCCTTCAGGGCCGGTTCCGCCGCCAGCGCCTTCAGCCATTCGACCTCGACATGCACCCGCTGCCGGATCAGCGCGCATTCGCTGAAACAATCGCGCAAGGCGCCGAGTTTGCCGTGGTAGCGGCCGTCGAGCGGGGAGAGGGCGTTTAAAGGGGAGTGGGTCATTGTCGTGGGTGAGAAGGGGGTTTCCCCCGGGCTTTTGCGGACGCATTAATTTTATCATGCGGTCTCCACCGCCTGCCTTGTTGCGCGCATCGTGTATGCTTTCCCTCAGTCATAACAAAAACGGCCGCACCCTGGCGCGGCTCCATACCCGATGTCAAACCAGCGCACCCCGCGCGACTGGGCGCTGTTGCTGGCGCTGGTTGCCATGTGGGGCTCCTCCTTCATGTTCAACAGCATCGCGGTGGCCTCGCTGCCGCCGCTGACCGTGGTCGCCGGGCGTGTCGGGGTTGCGGCGGTCGTGCTGATCAGCATTGTTTACCTGATGGGAAAACGCCTGCCGCCGCCGGGGAAGGCGTGGCTGCCTTACCTTGTGATTGCAGTCATCGGCAACGCCGTGCCGTTTTACCTGATCACCTGGGGGCAGCAGGTGGTCGAGAGCGCGCTGGCCGGTATCCTGATGGCGATGATGCCGCTGGCGACGATAGCTCTGGCGCATTTCCTGATCGCCGGCGAACACCTGACGCGGCAGCGCGCCGCCGGTTTTGCCATCGGTTTTCTCGGCATCGTGCTGCTGATGGGGCCGGCCGCGCTGGCCGGTGTCGGCGGTGACGCGGTGCGCATCGTGTCGCAACTCGCGGTGCTCGGCGGCGCGCTGTGCTACGCGCTGCAAAGCGTGCTGACACGGCTGATCATCAAGGGGGATGTCCTCGTGTCGGCAGCGGCAACACTGTTGATCGCCGCCGTCATTGTCGTGCCGGTGGCCCTGTGGCTGGACCGGTCGTGGACGCTGGTGCCGACGGCATCCTCCGTTACGGCAGTGGTGTGGCTGGGTGTCGGGCCGACGGCGATTGCGACCGTTCTTTATTTCATGCTGATCCGTTCCGCCGGTCCGTCTTTCATGTCGCTGGTGAATTACCTGAGTCCCGGTGTTGCGGTGATGCTCGGCCTGCTGGTGCTGGGCGAGACGCCGCAGGCCAATGCCTATTTCGGCCTCGCATTGATCCTCGCCGGCCTTGCCGTCAGCCAGTCACGCCTGCGCTGGCCTTGACGCTGCTCCTGACGTATCGCTTGGCGCATCTATTGACGTATCTATTGAAAACGCCGGCGGCTCCCCCATATCGTTTATAAGTGATTGTTTTTATTGGGAAAGTGTCAAATAAGTTTATAACTTTCCCGATAAAAATCAATGACTTATCGCGAAAGGGAAACGCCATGCGCATCGTCTACAACAGTGAGCAGTATTACGTCGCCGAGTATCCCGGCCAGGATGGCCTGGAACTGGTGGACAAGCGTACCTCGCGCGGCACCTATTTCCAGGGCGATGTCGCGGAGAAATTCGCCAACGCGCTGAATGCCGCGGTCGGTGACGATGCCTCCCCGGAAAACGTCGATGAATTCCTCGACAACTTCAGCGTGCTGTTGAACGTGCCGGTGGTTTACCACTAATAAGCATCGTCATTCCGGCGAACGCCGGAATCCAGCGACCTTAATTTTTCAGCAAACATCCTGGACTCCGGCTTTCGCCGGAGTGACGGTGGTTTTTTTATTCAAGTTGCGACCAGCCCGGCTCGTCGCGATCGAGCAGGCGTTTCAGCGCAATGAAATGCAGCCTTGCCTGGGTGTCATCGGTCATCTGCGCCGCAGTGGCGCGCGCGATGGCTTCCGGCACCATGCGCAGCGGTTTGCCGGTGCCCATGCCCAGCACCTGCAGCATGCAGGCGCGTTCCAGGTAATAGAGATCGTCAAAGGCGACATCGATGGCCGGCCCGGTGACGATGATGCCGTGGTTGGCGAGGAACAGTACGTCGGCGTTTTTCAGTCCGGCGACGATGCGCGCACCCTCGGCGTGGTCCAGCGCAAGTCCGTTGTAGTTTTCGTCATACGCGGTGCGGCCGTAAAACTTCAGCGCGACCTGGCTCGCCGGTTCGACGCGGCCTCCGTGCACCACCGTCAATGACGTGGCGAAGGGCATATGCGTGTGCATCACACACTTGGCATCCGGCTTGCTGCGATGTGCCGCGCCGTGGATAAAAAACGCCGTCGGCTCCACTTCGT
>CAMBCD010000230.1 GCA_945863085.1 Bordetella parapertussis | reverse complement strand
ATGGCCAAGGGTAAATTTGAGCGGACGAAGCCGCACGTGAACGTGGGTACGATTGGCCACGTTGATCACGGGAAGACGACGCTGACGGCGGCGATCACGACGGTGCTGTCGAAGAAGTTTGGTGGTGAGGCGAAGGCCTACGACCAGATTGACGCGGCGCCGGAAGAGAAAGCGCGCGGCATTACCATCAACACGGCACACGTGGAATACGAGACGGAGAACCGTCACTACGCGCACGTTGACTGCCCGGGCCATGCGGACTATGTGAAGAACATGATCACGGGGGCTGCGCAGATGGACGGCGCGATCCTGGTGGTGTCGGCGGCTGACGGCCCGATGCCGCAGACGCGGGAACACATTCTCTTGGCGCGCCAGGTGGGCGTGCCCTACATCATCGTGTTCATGAACAAAGCGGACATGGTTGATGACAAGGAGCTGCTGGAGCTGGTGGAGATGGAAGTGCGCGAGCTCTTGTCCAAATACGAATTCCCGGGTGACGACACCCCGATCATCATCGGTTCCGCGCTGAAGGCGCTGGAAGGCGACAAGGGGGACCTGGGTGAAGTGGCGATCATGAAGCTGGCGGCGGCGCTGGACAGCTACATTCCGCAGCCGAAGCGTGCGCTGGACGGCGCGTTCCTGATGCCGGTGGAAGACGTGTTCTCGATTTCCGGCCGCGGCACCGTGGTGACGGGCCGGGTGGAGCGCGGGATCATCAAGGTGGGCGAAGAGATTGAAATCGTGGGTCTGAAGCCGACGCTGAAGACGGTGTGCACGGGTGTCGAGATGTTCCGTAAGCTGCTGGACCAGGGCCAGGCGGGCGACAACGTGGGTATTCTGCTGCGCGGCACGAAGCGGGAAGAGGTGGAGCGTGGCCAGGTGCTGGCGAAGCCGGGCTCGATCACCCCGCACACCAAGTTTACGGCGGAGATTTACGTGCTGTCGAAGGATGAGGGCGGTCGTCATACGCCGTTCTTCAACGGCTACCGTCCGCAGTTTTACTTCCGGACCACCGACGTGACGGGCTCGATAGAGCTGCCGAAGGGCACGGAGATGGTGATGCCGGGGGACAACATTTCGATCACGGTGGCGCTGATTCAGCCCATCGCGATGGAAGAGGGGCTGCGGTTTGCCATCCGCGAGGGCGGCAAGACCGTCGGCGCCGGCGTCGTTGCCAAAGTGATCGAGTAAAAAATGGCCGCCCTGAAAAGTCAGAAAATCCGTATTCGCCTCAAGGCGTTCGACTATCGTTTGATCGATCAGTCGGCGCTGGAGATTGTTGATACCGCGAAACGCACCGGAGCCGTGGTCAAGGGCCCGATTCCGTTGCCGACACGCAAGCAGCGCTTCGACTTGCTGCGTTCGCCGCACGTCAACAAGACTTCGCGTGAGCAGTTGGAAATCCGCAGCCATCTGCGGTTGATGGACATCATTGACCCGACGGACAAAACCGTCGATGCGCTGATGAAGCTCGACCTGCCTGCTGGTGTGGATGTGGAAATCAAGCTGTAGGGTTACGAACGGGCGCTTTGGCGCCTGGTTTTGCAAATAGAAGTGCCGGCCAATTGAAGTCGGCGCCTTTTTAAAAAAGGTACATAAACATGAGTTTAGGATTAGTCGGCCGCAAAGTCGGCATGACGCGGATATTCACCGACGACGGTGACACCATACCGGTGACGGTCGTCGACGTGTCGAATAATCGCGTTTCGCAAATCAAAACACCCGAGATTGACGGTTATGCCGCCGTGCAGCTGGCGTTCGGCAAACGTCGCGCTTCGCGCGTGATCAAGCCTGCTGCCGGGCACTTTGCCAAGGCAGGCGTCGAGGGTGGTCGGGTGATGCGGGAGTTTCCCGTCGCTGCGGACAAACTGGCTGAAATGAAAGTCGGCGCCACGGTGGCCGCAACCATTTTCGAGGTTGGGCAGTATGTCGACGTGACCGGCGTGTCGCAGGGCAAGGGTTTTGCCGGCGTTATCAAACGGCACCATTTCTCGTCGAACCGCGCCAGCCACGGTAACTCGGTTTCTCACAACAAGCCCGGCTCGATCGGTATGGCGCAGGATCCCGGCCGCGTGTTTCCCGGCAAGAGAATGCCTGGACACATGGGCGCGGTGCGGCGGACCCAGCAATCGCTGGTAATCGTGCGCATTGACGCAGAGCGCAACCTGCTGTTGATCCGCGGCGCAGTCCCCGGCTCACGCGGTGGCGATGTGATGGTGCGTCCTGCGATCCGCACACGTCGCCCGCCAGCTGTCAAACAGGGCGGCAAAGCCGCCCCGGCCAAGAAGTAGAGGCACGCAATGGAACTCAACATAATCAACGAGCAGGGCAAACCCACCGCCAAACTGGCGGCTTCGGATGCTGCGTTCGGCCGCGAATACAACGAAGCGCTGGTGCATCAGGTCGTTACGGCCTATATGGCCAATGCACGTCTGGCGACCCGGGCGCAGAAGGATCGCGGCACGGTCAAGCATTCCACCAAGAAACCGTGGCGGCAGAAAGGCACAGGACGCGCCCGTGCCGGCATGACCTCCAGCCCGCTGTGGCGAGGCGGCGGCCGGACTTTTCCGAATTCGCCGGACGAGAACTACTCGCACAAGCTCAATCGCAAGATGTACCGCGCAGGCATGCTGTCGATCCTGTCGCAACTGGCGCGTGAAGATCGACTGGTAGTGATCGACAAGTTCACCATCGATGCGCCGAAAACCAAGTTACTGGCCCAGAAGCTGCAAGGCATGGGCATGGATGACGTGCTGATCATCACGGACAGCCTCGACGAGAACCTGCGGCTGTCATCGCGCAACCTGATGAACGTCATGGTTGTGGACGTTAGCCATGCCGACCCGGTCAGTCTGATTCGTCACGGTAAGGTGCTGATGACCAAGGGCGCGGTAAGCAAGATAGAGGAGTTGCTGGCATGAGCGCATTCAATACTGAACGTCTGGCGCAGATCCTGCTCGCCCCGGTGATATCGGAGAAGAGCACCTTCGTCGGCGAAAAACACAACCAGGTGGTTTTCCGTGTTGTGCGCGACGCGACCAAGCCGGAAATCAAGGCTGCGGTAGAGACGATGTTGAGCAAGAAGGACGAGAAGCTCGAGGTGCAGAATGTGCGCATCGTCAATGTTCGCGGCAAGGAAAAGCGCTTCGGCAAGTTTACTGGCCGTCGCAGTTCATGGAAAAAAGCCTACGTTTGCCTCAAGGCGGGCCAAGAAATCACCTTTGCTGAAGGGGAGGTGAAGTAATGCTGATCAAAGTCAAACCGACTTCTCCGGGCCGTCGTGGCCTGGTCAAGGTCGTCACCCCAGGCCTGCACAAGGGCAAACCGGTTGCGAAGCTGGTCAAGAGCCAATCGAAAAAGGCCGGGCGCAACGTGCATGGCCGCATCACCATGCGTCATCAGGGTGGTGGGCACAAGCAGCACTACCGCATGGTCGATTTCAAGCGCGACAAGGATGGCATACCGGCCAAAGTGGAGCGGATTGAATACGATCCGAACCGCAGCGCGCACCTTGCGCTCCTCTGTTATGCCGACGGCGAACGACGTTATGTCATCGCTACGCGCGGCGTCATTGCGGGCACACAACTGGTTTCCGGTGCCGAAGCGCCGATCAAATCCGGCAATGCGCTGCCGCTCAGAAATATCCCGGTCGGCACCACCATCTGTTGCATCGAGATGCTGCCTGGCAAGGGCGCGCAACTTGCGCGCGCAGCCGGCACCTCGGCACAGTTGCTGGCACGTGAAGGCGAATATGCCCAATTGCGGCTGCGCTCCGGCGAGATCCGCAAAGTGCACGTTAATTGCCGCGCCACGATTGGCGAAGTCGGCAATGAAGAGCATTCGCTGGAGTCTATCGGCAAGGCTGGTCGTGTACGTTGGCGCGGCATTCGTCCGACGGTACGCGGTGTGGCAATGAATCCGATCGACCACCCGCACGGCGGTGGCGAAGGCCGGACTGCAGCTGCGCAGGCACCGGTGAGCCCATGGGGCGTCATGTGTAAAGGTTACAAGACGCGCAAGAATAAACGCACGAGCGGGATGATCATTCGTCGCCGCAATGCGAAAGCAACGTCGTAAGGGGTAGAGATGTCACGTTCCATTAAAAAAGGCCCGTTTGTCGATCATCACCTGATGCAAAAGGTGGAGACTGCCCGGGCTGGTTCGGACAAGCGGCCGATCAAGACTTGGTCACGGCGTTCAACGATACTGCCGGATTTTGTCGGGCTGACGATTGCGGTGCACAACGGCAAACAGCATGTTCCTGTCTATGTGACGGAAAACATGGTTGGACACAAGTTGGGCGAGTTCGCGCATACGCGAGTTTTCAAGGGGCACTCGAAAGCTGGCGGTTCATCGCCGGCTGACAAGAAGGCCGCCCCGACTCCGTCGGCCAAGTGAGGTAAACCGAAATGAATACCAAAGCCAAACTGCAGGGCGTCAGGCTGTCGGCGCAAAAAGGGCGTCTCGTTGCGGATCTGATCCGTGGCAAGACTGTGGAACACGCGCTGAACATCCTGAGTTTTTCGCCGAAAAAGGGCGCAGTGATCATCCGCAAGGTTCTTGAGTCTGCAATAGCCAATGCCGAGCACAATGACGGCGCGGATATTGATGAACTCAAGATCACGAGCATTTATGTGGAAAAGGGGCCGGTGATGAAGCGTTTTTCATCCGCAGCCAAGGGCCGTGGTGTACGCATCGTGAAGCCGACGTGCCATGTTTTTGTCACCGTCGGCGACGGAAGGAAGTAGGTATGGGCCAAAAAATTCATCCGATCGGGTTCCGTCTCGCATTCAACCGCAACTGGGCTTCCCGCTGGTATGCGAACAACAAAAACTTTGCCTCAATGTTGCTTGAGGACATCAAGGTTCGCGAGTATCTGAAGGTCCGGCTGGCGCAAGCAGCGGTTTCGCGGGTGGTCATCGAGCGTCCGGCAAAAAATGCGCGCATTACGGTTTACAGCGCACGTCCCGGCATGGTGATCGGCAAG
>CAMBCD010000229.1 GCA_945863085.1 Bordetella parapertussis | reverse complement strand
CGCCTCGGCATCCATATCGCCGCGCCGGCGCTGGGCATCACGCCGGATTCGCCGCTGGATGTGATCGCACGTGAACGCATGTCGACGGTGTATTTCCCCGGCGGCAAGATCACCATGCTGCCCGATGCCGCGGTGGAGGCCTACACGCTGGCAGCAGGGCGCGAGTGCCCGGCGCTGTCGATTTATTTTGATGTCGCTGCGGATTTTTCGATAACCGGCCACGAAACCCGGCTCGAGCGCGTGCTGATCGCCGATAACCTGCGCCATGACGTACTGGAGCCGGTGTTCAACGCGGCCACGCTGGCGGCAGGCAGCGTCGCGCATGCGCAGGGCGAAGCGCTGGCCTGGTTGTGGCAGTTTTCAGGCAGCCGGCTGGTTGTGCGCAAAGGCGATCTGCCGCAGGCCGAGGACAGGCCCGAATTCGTATTTCAGGTCAGCGACGGCAAGGTGGAGATTTCCCGCCGCCAGCGCGGCACCCCGATTGACCAGGCGGTGGCCGAATTGATGATTCTGGCCAACAGCACCTGGGCCGGTGAACTGCATGCCGCCGGCCAGCCGGCCCTGTATCGCGTGCAAAGCGGCGGCAAGGTGCGCAGCAGCACGGCAGCCGGGCCGCATGACGGGCTGGGCGTCGCGCAGTACATGTGGGCGAGTTCGCCGCTGCGGCGTTACGCGGACCTGGTCAACCAGCGGCAGCTGATCGCCCGTGTGCGCGGCGAGGCCCCGGCCTACAGCGCCAAGGACACGGCATTGCTGACGGCGATGCGCGACTTCGAGGCGGCGTACGACGTTTACGGCGAATACCAGCGCAGCATGGAGCGTTACTGGAGTCTGCGCTGGCTGCTGCAGGAGCAGACGGCTACGGTCACTGGCGTGGTGTTGCGGGAAAATCTGGTGCGGCTGGACGCGCTGCCGATCACCCAGCGCGTGCCGTCCATCGACGCCACGGTGACGCCCGGTGCCCGGGTCGAACTCGCGGTCGGCGCGGTGGATCTGCTTGACCTCGGGGTGCACCTCGACTTCAAAAAGACGCTGGATCCGGTGTGATGTTAGTGGTTGCCAACCTCGATGCCGGTCCTGGAATCAGCTTTAAGCAAAACACTTAATTAGCTGATTTTAATGTTTTTATTGCTATTTACGGGGGCTTGTCTAGAATATCCGGCATGAGTGCCCAGCCAGCCAGGAATGTGCTGCCGTTGCCGCGTCGCGCGAAACATCCGCGCCGCGGTTCGTGGGCTGGCGCCGTGGATCGGCTTGATGCGCGTGTTGCCGAGATGGAGCGGCGCATCGCCGATTTTGACCGGCGTTACGCGCAAATGACCGTGCGCACCCGCTTTGGTGCCGCCGGTGGTATTTCGCTGCTGGTGCATGCCCTGGTGATTTTCGGGCTGACCTTTACCGTGCCCGACCTGCGCGGATTGCAGAACATGGCGCCGCCGCTGGATGTGGTGCTGGTCAATACCAAATCGCAGGCCAAGCCAGCCAAGGCGGATGCCCTGGCCCAGCACAATCTCGACGGCGGCGGCAACACCGATAGCAAGCAGCGCGCAAAAAGTCCGCTGCCGGCAGTCACCCGGGATACGCAAACCATCGAACTGCAGCAGGCGAAAAAACGCGTCGCCGAACTCGAACGGGAAGCGTTCCAGTTGCTGGCGCGGGTCGGGGCAAGCCAGGTCGACAGCGCCCCGACCAAGGCGGCGCCGCAGCCGACACCGGAGAAGGCGCCCGCGGTCAATGGCGCCGAGCTGATGCAGCGCAGCCTGGCGATTGCCCGGCTGGAAGCCCAGATCAGCAAGGACTGGAACGCCTACCAGGAACGGCCGCGGCGCAAATTCGTCGGCGCCCGCACCCAGGAATACCGCTTCGCGCGTTACATCGAAGACTGGCGGCAGAGAATCGAGCGCATAGGCGAGTTGAACTATCCCCAGGCTGCGCGTGACCAGCGCATTTACGGCAGCCTGACGGCGACGGTGTCGATCAGGGCCGACGGCAGCCTGGAGCGCGTCCAGATTGACCGCTCCTCCGGCAACAAGGTGCTCGACGACGCCACCGTGCAGATCGTCAAACTGGCGGCGCCTTATGCGGCCTTGCCGCCGGACATCGCGCGCGATACCGATGTGCTGCATATCAGCCGCACCTGGACCTTCACCCGGGCGGACCGGTTCGTCAGTCAGTGAACGATGAGTGATCAGAATTGACCGATAAATACGCAGTCATCGGCAACCCGATCGCGCACAGCAAGTCGCCCGACATCCACGCCATGTTTGCCCGGCAGACTGGGCAGGACATCGTTTATGAGCGCTTGCTGGCGCCGCTGGACACATTCAAAAAAACAGCAGAACGTTTTTTCCTCGAAGGCGGCCGGGGGCTGAACATCACGGTGCCGTTCAAGCGAGAGGCCTGGGACATGGTGAGTTCTCATGCCGGTGGTGCACGGGATGCTGTTGCCGTGAATACCATCCGTGTCGAAGGCGACAAACTCGTCGGCCATAACACCGACGGCATCGGCCTGGTCAACGACATTCAGTGCAATCTCGGTTTTGCGATTCAGGGCAAACGCGTATTGCTGATGGGCGCGGGTGGCGCAAGTTATGGCGTGATGCAGCCATTGCTGGAGCAGCGTCCGGACCGACTGGTGGTTGCCAACCGCACAATGGACAAGGCCGTCAGTCTGGTCCAGCACTTTCAGCAATCGGGGCGGCTCGCCCCGCAGGGCATTACGGCGCAAGCGTACGCAGAACTCACCGGCAGGCAATTCGATCTGGTCATCAATGCCACTTCCGCCGGCCTCAGCGGCGAGATGCCACCCTTGCCCGAGGGTATTTTTGCCCCGGGTGCGCTGGCCTACGACATGGTCTACGGGCGGGATACCCCGTTCCTGGCGTTTGCGCGCAAACACGGCGTGCGCGCGGTGGACGGCCTCGGCATGCTGGTCGAACAGGCCGCGGAATCCTTTTTCATCTGGCGTGGCGTGCGGCCGCAGACCGCGGCGGTGATTGAAAAACTCCGGGGCTGAAAATCTGCGTAATATCGGGCGGTTGACGGCCCGATCCCTTCAAAAGCACGCCTCAAGGTCGACGCATCATCATGCTGAAATCCATCTTCCGCTGGAGCTGGCGCACACTGCTGCTGGCGCTGATCGTGCTGGCCGCGGTGCAGTTCTGGTTTCTGGTGCATATCTGGTACTGGGCCAGCCACAACCCCGAGTCGACCGCCTTCATGCGCGCACGCCTGGAAATCCTGCGCGAAGACAATCCCAGGGCCCGTTTGCGCCAGCAGTGGGTGTCGTACCAGCGCATCTCCGGCCACCTGAAACGCGCGATGATTGCCGCCGAGGACGCGAAATTCGCGACCCATAACGGCTTTGACTGGGAGGGCATCCAGAAGGCCTATGAAAAAAACCTGCGCGAAGGTGAAATCGTTGCCGGCGGTTCGACCATCACCCAGCAACTGGCGAAAAACCTTTTTTTCTCCGGTGAACGGGCGTGGTGGCGCAAGGCACAGGAGGCCGTCATTGCCGTGATGCTCGAAACCATCCTGAGCAAGCGGCGCATTTTCGAAATCTATCTCAACGTCATCGAATGGGATGACGGCGTGTTCGGTGCGGAAGCTGCGGCCCGCCATCATTACGGCACTACTGCGGCAGCGCTGGGTGCCGAGCAGGCGGCGCGGCTGGCGGCGATCGTGCCGAGCCCGCGCCGTTACGGTCCGGGCAGCAATACCGCCTATCTGCAGCGGCGCACGCAAACCATATTGGCCCGCATGAACGGAGCGCAACTGCCCTGACAGGTTGCCGCGCAGTCACCTGGCCGTGTCATGGGCAGGTACCGCCGCCAGGGCCAGATGAACCTGGCCTGCGTGAATTGCCATGAACAGAACGCGGGCCGCAGGCTGCTCGCTGAAACCATCAGCGAGGGCCACGGCAACGCCTACCCGGCCTATCGCCTGGAGTGGCAGGCCACCGGTTCACTGCACCGACGGCTGCGCGCCTGTTATTACGGCGTGCGTGCGGTGATGCCGGCTTTTGGCTCCGATGAACTGCTGGATCTGGAGCTGTATCTGGCCCGGCGCGCCGCGGGACTTACCGTGGAAACGCCGGGCGTGCGTCGTTAAATTTCTATCCGTGTACCCAGTTCGATCACACGGTTGGTCGGCAGGTGAAAATATTCGACCACGCTGCTGGCATTGCGCGCCATGGTGGCAAACAGTCGTTCCCGCCACAGCGCCATGCCACCGTCGGCAATCACCGGAATCAGCGTTTCGCGGCTGAGGAAAAACGAAGTTTCCATCATCTCGAAGTCGAGGCCGTGTTCGGAGCACAGTGCCAGCCCCTGTGGCACATCGACCGGGTTTTTGAAACCGAAACGCATGCGGATGCGCCAACAGCCGTTGCCCAGCGTTTCCACCGCGACACGCTCGCTGAATGGCACCCAGGGTGTGTCTTCGATGACAACGGTCAGGATCACTACCCGTTCGTGCAGCACCTTGTTATGCGCGAGGTTGTGCAACAAGGCATGTGGCACCGCGCTGGCATTGGCGACCATGAACACGGCGGTGCCCGGTACCCGGTGCGGCGGGTATTTGAACAATGAAACCAGAAATTCCTGGACCGGGATGGCGGAGGTCTGCAAACGCTCTGCAAGGATGCGCCGGCCGCGCCACCAGGTCAGCATCACCATGAACATCACTGCGCCCAGCACCAGCGGGAACCAGCCGCCATCATCGACCTTGAGCAGGCTCGAGGAGAAAAACGCCAGATCGAGCAGGATGAAAAAACCGGTGGCGGCAATGCACAGCGCGAGGTTGTAGCCCCAAACCTTGCGGATGACGAAAAACGTCAGGAAGGTGGTGACCAGCATGGGGCCGGTAACGGCGACGCCGTAAGTCGAGGCGAGGCTGGACGAGGAACCGAAGCCGAACACGGCCGCGAGCACGACCGCCAGCAATATCCAGTTCACCGCCGGCATGTAAATCTGGCCCATTTCCC
>CAMBCD010000228.1 GCA_945863085.1 Bordetella parapertussis | reverse complement strand
GCATATTTAGAACTGTCAAATTTTCCGCCCATGGGGCGGCGAGGGGAAAAAATGAAACGCCAACAAGGATTTACGCTGATCGAGATCGCCATTGTGCTGGTCATTATCGGCCTGTTGCTGGGTGGTGTGCTCAAAGGCCAGGAACTGATCACCAGTGCCCGTGTGCGCAACCTGATTTCCACCCAGGATGGCATCAAGGCCGCTTATTTCGGCTTCCTCGACCGTTATCGGGCCTTGCCCGGTGACTACACCGCGGCCACAACGAACATCACCGGCGTTGCCGCAACAGCCGCCTGCGGCAACGGCAATGGCAACGGCAATGGTCGCATTGAAGCGGCCAACCAGGAAAGCGTGCTGGCCTGGGAGCATGTCTCCAAGGCGGGCTTCATCAACGGCACCTACACCTGCGCCGCGGCCGAAGGCACTACGACCACCCCGGTCAACCCTTATGGTGTGCGCATGCAGTTGATTTACGACGGCGTCTACGGCATCGCCAGCGCCGGCGCCGCGCGCCATAATCTCAAAACAGGCCCGCAGATTCCGGTGGAAATCATTACCGAGGTGGACCGCAAGATCGACGACGGCGCACCGTACACTGGCGGCTTCCAGTTCTCCGTCTACCAAGGCGGCGCTGCCAGCGCCCCCACCGAAGGTGGCGCAGCCGGCTCGTGCACCAGCGGCAACACTACAGCAGCAACCTGGACCGCCACTTCTGGCGCCACCAACTGCGGCGGCACCAGCACGTTCTGATACCAGCCTCACCATAAAAAAGCCCGCTTGCGCGGGCTTTTTTATGGCTTCCGGGTTATCCGGTCTGCCAGACTAACCCTGCAGCAGCTTCATTTCCGCCGCGGCCACCGCGGTCTCCGATCCCAGCAGCACCACAACGTCCCCTTCCTCGATGCGCATCTCCGGCGCCGGTGTCGTGGTGCGTACATGGCGGCGGCGCACTGCGGTGACTTCAACCCCGTCCAGTTCCAGTTCCCGCAGTTGCCGCCCGATGGTTTTGGCGCCGGCGGTGACCAGCACCGAATGCAGGCGTTGCTGCAGCGTCTGGTCATCGCTGTCGTTTTCATCGGTGATGCCACGGAAAAAACCGCGGAACAGATTGTAACGGTGCTCCCGGGTCTCACGGATGCGGCGCAATACCCGGTTCAGCGGCACACCCATCAGCATCATGGTACTGGAGGCCAGCATCAGGCTCGCCTCCATCAGATCCGCCACAACTTCGGTGGCCCCGGCGCTTTTCAGCTTTTCGACATCACTGTCATCCAGCGTGCGCACCACCACCGGCAGTCCGGGCCTCGCCTCCTGCACCAGTGCGATGATGCGCAGCGCCGATGCGGTATCGGTGTAAGTGACAATGACCACGCGCGCCCGCGCCAGCCCCGCGGCCAGCAGCACTTCGCGGCGCGCCGCATCGCCGTACACCACCCGCTCCCCCGCCGCAGTCGCCTCGCGAATGCGCTGCGGATCGTTGTCCAGCGCTATGGAAGGAACCCCTTCCTGGTCGAGAAAGCGGACCAGATTCTGGCCGCTGCGCCCGTAACCGCAGACCAGCACATGTGCGTCCGCCGCCATCGACTGCACGGCGATGTTGTGCAGCTGCATCGCCCGGCTCGTCCATTCCGTCGCACTCCAGCGGCGCACGATGGCTTCGCTGCGTTCGATGACGAACGGTGCGATCAGCATCGACAGCACCATCACCGCCAGCACCGGCTGCAATACTTCCGGCGCCAGCAGCCTGCTGCCGGCGGCATGGGCGAGGATCACGAAACCGAACTCGCCACAGGCGCCCAGCGCGAGCCCGGCGCGCAGGGCAACGCCGCTGGGCGCACCAAACAGGCGGCTCAGGCCGAAAATCAGCGCGGTCTTCACCAGCACCAGCGACACCAGCAACACGCTGACCCAGGCGTTGTCGATGACCACCTGCACATTGAGCAACATGCCGATGGAAACAAAAAACAGCCCGAGCAGCACGTCGCGGAACGGCTTGATGTCTTCCTCGACCTGGTAACGGTACTCGGTCTCCGAAATCAGCACGCCGGCAACAAACGCGCCCAGCGCCAGCGACAAACCCGCCAACTCGGTCATGTAAGCGACGCCCAGCGTCACCAGCAGCACATTGAGCACGAACAGTTCGGATGACTTCTGCCGCGCCACCACGTGAAACCAGGCGCGCATCAGTCGCTGCCCCACGACCAGCAGCACGGTCAGCAGCACCACGGCCTTGACCAGCGCAAAACCCAGGGTGGGCAGCAGGTCCTCCGGCGGCGCATTCAATGCCGGGATCAGGATCAGCAAGGGCACCACCGCGATGTCCTGGAACAGCAGAACTCCGATAATCTGCTGTCCGTGCGACGAGTTGAGCTCGAAACGTTCAGCCAGCAGCTTGGCAAGGATCGCGGTGGATGACATTGCCAGCGCACCGCCGAGCACGATGCCGCCCTGCCAGCTGAGGCCCACGCCGGTGGCGATACCGAGCACCAGCAGCAGGGTGATCAGCACCTGGGCCCCGCCGAGTCCGAACACGATGCGGCGCATCGTCACCAGGCGCGACAGGCTGAATTCGAGACCGATGCTGAACATCAGGAACACCACGCCGATTTCGGCGAGGTCGCGCACCTCATCTGTCGTGGTAATCCAGCCCAGCGCATGCGGGCCGATCATTACGCCGACAATCAGGTAGCCCAGCAACGGCGGCAGCTTGAGCGAGCGGAAAATCACCACCACCAGCACGGCGGCGGCCAGCAGCACAAGGACGGGTTGCAGGGCAGTTTGCATGCGTTCGGGGGGATTGTGGGCGCTCCGAATATTGCCTTTTCTTCAATGAATTGCAAGCAACATCACCCGGGCCCGGCGTCATCCCTTTGTTATAATTTCAGCGATGAAGACCTCCTCCGATGCCACTGCCGTCAGCCCGGCGATTGCAGCTGCCCGGGAGGTCCTCGCGATCGAGGCGCGGGCCATCAGCGATCTCATACCGCGGGTCGATGCCGGATTCGAACAGGCGATCCAGGTCATCCTGCTGTGCCGGGGACGCGTCGTCGTCAGCGGCATCGGCAAATCCGGCCACATCGCGCGCAAAATCGCCTCGACCCTCGCCAGCACCGGAACCCCGGCGTGTTTTGTGCATCCGGCCGAAGCCAGCCCCGGCGACCTCGGCATGGTCACCCGCGATGACGTGTTCCTGGCGCTGTCCAATTCCGGCGAAAGCGCCGAACTGCTGACCCTGATCCCGGTGTTGAAACGCCAGGGCGCGAAACTATTGGCACTGACCGGCAATGCTGCATCCACGCTGGGCCGCGAAGCCGATGTGCATCTCTACGCCGGTGCCGCGCAGGAGGCCTGCCCGCTCAATCTGGCGCCCACTGCCAGCACCACGGCCGCGCTGGCGCTGGGTGACGCGATTGCAGTGGCGCTGATGCGTGCGCGCGGTTTCACACAGGACGAATTCGCACTTTCCCATCCCGGCGGCGCACTCGGCCGCAGGCTGCTGACACTGGTCCGCGATGTGATGCGCTCCGGCCCTGACGCGCCGCGCATATCGACTACCGCCACGCTGACCGATGCCCTGCTTGAGATGTCACGCGGCCGGATGGGCATGACCGCCGTGGTTGACGGCAGCCAGACCGTCAAAGGCGTATTTACCGACGGCGACCTGCGCCGCGCCCTTGAAAAAGGCCAGGACCTGCGCAAAACGGCGATCATTGACATCATGTCGGCGAGTCCGCGCACCATCGGACCGGAACGGCTGGCGGCAGAAGCCGTCGAGATCATGGAGCGCGCCAAAATCAATCAGCTGCTGGTCGTCGATGATGGCCACAAACTGCTCGGCGCGCTGAACATCCATGACCTGTTCCGGGGCAAAGTGGTCTGAGCGCAGACCACGGAACAAGCACCTTGGATATTTCCCTGAAAACACCGCGCATCCGGCTCGTCGCATTCGATGTTGACGGCGTGCTGACCGACGGCCGCTTGTATTACACGGAAACCGGCGACGCGATGAAGGCATTCGATGTGCGCGACGGCATGGGCATGAAACTGCTGCAGGACGCAGGCATCGAACTGGCCATCATCACCAGCCGCCGCGCGCCCAGTGTGCTGCTGCGCGCCAGGGATCTCGGCATCCGCCACCTGCAGCAGGGCGTTTCCGACAAACGCAGCGGCTTTGATGCATTGCTCACCGAATTGGCGATTGCTCCGGAAGAAGCCGCATTCATGGGCGATGACCTGGTCGACCTGCCGGTGTTTCGTCGCTGCGGATTCGCCGTGACGGTGGCCGACGCACCGGCCGTGCTGAAACGCCATGCCGATTACGTGACCCGCGCCACGGGCGGCCACGGAGCAGTCCGCGAATTCTGCGAAATGCTGCTGCACAGCCGGGGCATGCTGGCAGCGCAAACCCGCCGCTTCCTTGACGCCACCCCGCACTGACCGCATCACATCGACCAACTTTCTGCCATGACCCGGTTTTCACAATTTTTCCCGCTGCTGCTGCTCGCCGTGCTGGCCAGCCTGACGTTCTGGCTGGACCAGGCGGTACAGCAGGGTGCAACAGGCAGCGGAGCGGAACGGCATGACCCGGATTACATCGTCGACAACATCGTGGTCCGCCGCATGGATGCCAAGGGCGACGTCAAACACACGCTGTACGCCGAACGCATGACCCATTATCCGGATGACGACACCACGCACCTGGTGACGCCGCGCTTCGTCAGCAACGCATCGGCGCGCGCGCCGATGAGCATCACTTCGCGCACGGCCCGGGTATCCAGCGGCGGCGAACATATTTACTTTGAAACCGATGTGCGGGCAACACGCGCCGCCTATGCCGACCACAGCGAGATGGTCATGGAAACCAGCTTCCTCCATGTCACGCCCGATGAACACATCGCCCGCACCGATCGCCCGGTCACCGTCACCGACGCCCATACCGTTGCCCGGGCGATTGGCTTAGAATTGAACAGTGAAACCCGCACCGTCAAGTTCCT
>CAMBCD010000227.1 GCA_945863085.1 Bordetella parapertussis | reverse complement strand
TGTCGCCGATGGCGCGCAACCCACCCTTCCAGCCATAACGTTCACGCAACAGGCGCGCCGTCGAATAACCGCGGGCGTCCGTGAATGGTGGAAAATGGACAGCGATCAGGCTGAACGCTTCGAGACTGTCCGCCACCAGCGCCGGGGCCTCCGCACTGTCGAGCCACAGGCCGAGCCGCCCGCTACGCACCAAGAGCCGGCTGGCCATCGCCTGCCACAACGCCAGCGGCACGAGGATGTCGCCGCTTGCGGGGATCGCCGGCAGGCTGCCGTCGGCCGCCAGTTCAAGCCGCAGCCAGCTGTCCGCTGCGATTTTCGCGTTTTTGATCAGCGTTGCCATACACCTGCTCCTTGAAGGGTGCGATTCCCAGGCGGCGCACGACGTCGATGAAACGTTCGGCTTCACTGTCGCGGCGCGCGAGATAGGTTTGAATCAGTTTTTCGATGACATCCGGCACTTCGTCCTGCGCAAACGACGGGCCGATGACCTTGCCCAGCGCCGCCGCGTTGCCCTGCGCGCCGCCGATGGAGATCTGGTAAAACTCCGCGCCCTGCTTGTCGACGCCGAGGATGCCGATGTGGCCGACATGGTGGTGGCCGCAGGAATTCATGCAGCCGGAAATATTCAGATCCAGCTCTCCGATGTCGTGCTGGCAGTCGAGATCATCGAAACGGCGCTGGATCGCTTCCGCCACCGGGATGGATTTGGCATTCGCCAGCGAGCAGAAATCGCCGCCGGGGCAGGCGATGATGTTGGTAATGAGGCCGATGTTGGGCGTGGCCAGGCCCAGCGCCTTCGCTTCCTGCCATAAGGCATGCAGATCGGACTGTTTCACGTCCGACAGGATCAGGTTCTGCTCGTGCGACACGCGCAGTTCACCGAAGCTGTAACGGTCGGCAAGGTCGGCGACCGCATCCATCTGATCCGCGGTCGCATCGCCCGGCGGCACGCCGGTTTTTTTCAGCGACAACGTCACCACGGCATAACCCGGTAACTTGTGCGGATGCACGTTGCGCCCCGCCCAGTTGGCAAAACCGCGTTCGCGCGCCAGCGCCTGGGTGTACTGCACGGACAATTTCTCCAGCTTCTGGTACTGCGGACGCGTGAAACGCTGGGTGATGCGCCCCACTTCGGCGGTGGTCAGCGTAGACGGGCCATCCCTGAGGTGTGCCCACTCGGCATCGACGTGTCCGCGGAACACCTCGGGCGTCAGTTCCCTGACCAGGATCTTGATGCGCGCCTTGTACTTGTTGTCACGGCGGCCATAGCGGTTGTAAACACGCAGGATGGCGTCGAGATAGCTCAAGAGGTGCGGCCACGGCAGGAATTCGCGGATCACCGTGCCGATGACCGGTGTGCGGCCGAGGCCGCCGCCGACCAGCACACGGAAACCGGTTTCGCCGTTGGCGCCGCGCACCGCCTGCAAACCGATGTCATGCACCTGGATCGCAGCGCGATCCTGTTCCGCGCCCGACACTGCAATCTTGAATTTGCGCGGCAGGTAGGCGAATTCCGGATGGAAAGTCGACCACTGGCGGATCAGTTCGCACCACAGCAGCGGATCGACCACCTCGTCCGGCGCGACACCGGCGAAATGATCGCTGGTGGTGTTGCGGATGCAGTTGCCGCTGGTCTGGATGGCATGCATCTGCACCGTCGCCAGGTGGGCGAGGATGTCGGGCACGTCTTCCAGCTTCGGCCAGTTGAACTGGATGTTCTGCCGGGTGCTGAAATGGCCGTAGCCGCGGTCCCATTTGCGCGCAATGTAAGCAAGTGCCCGCAACTGCCGCGAGGCCAGCAAGCCGTACGGGATCGCCACCCGAAGCATCGGCGCAAATCTTTGAATATAAAGGCCATTTTGCAGGCGCAGCGGGCGAAAATTGTCTTCCGACAGCTCGCCGACGAGAAAACGCCGGGTCTGGTCGCGGAACTGCGTCACCCGTTCATCGACCAGCCGTTGATCCACCGCATCGTAGAGATACATCTGCAGCACCTCGAAATTTGATGCTGCCGATAGTAAAGACCCCCTTATATATCTTCAAAGAATATGTTATTTATTGCACAGACCTAATTGTTATATAGAACACAAAATCAAGGTAAGTCATTGAATTTAAATCAATTACGATATTTGCGCGAAGTCGCCCGCAATGGCCTGAAAGTCTCGGATGCCGCCGAAACGCTGTTTACCTCGCAGCCCGGCATCAGCAAACAGATCCGCCTGCTCGAGGAAGAGCTCGGCGTGACCATCCTCGTGCGCAACGGCAAGCGCATTACCGACATCACCGAGCCGGGGCGTATCGTGCTCGACATCGCCGAGCGCATGCTGCGCGATGCCGACAACCTGCGCTCGGTCGGGCGCGAGTTCAACGATGGCGGCCGCGGCACGCTGGTCATCGCCACCACCCACACCCAGGCGCGCTACGCACTGCCGCCAGTAGTGGCGCGTTTCACGCAGCGTCATCCACAAGTGCGGCTGACGCTGCGCGAAGGCAGTCCCGAACACATTGCCACGCTGCTGCGCGACGGCACCGCCGACATCGGCATCGCCACCGAATCGGACGAAGCCTTCACCGAACTGGTCACGCTGCCCTGCGCGCAATGGACACGCAGCGTGATCACGCCGCTGAAACATCCCCTGCTCGGCGCCGGTCCGCTGACACTGGAAAAAATCGCGGCCTACCCGCTGATCACCTACGACTTCGCGTTCACGGCCAATTCGCCGATCAAACGGGCGTTTGACGATGCCGGCATCCAGCCCAACATCGTACTCACCGCGATTGCCGCCGACATCATCAAGGCCTATGTCGAAATGGGCATGGGTATCGGCATCCTCGCCAAGATGGCCTTCGATCCGGCGCGCGACCACGGTATCCGGCTGATCAACGCCGACCACCTGTTTGCGGCCAGCACCACACGCATCGCGCTGCGGCGCAATGCCTGGCTGCGCGGTTATACCTACGACTTCATCGAACTGTTCTCGCCCCACCTCAAGCGCGCCGTGGTCGAAGCCGCGCTGAAAGACCCCGTCGTGTCCTGAACAGGACGGGCGCCGGCACCTGTCGGGACTTTGCAATTGCCGCAGCCCTGCGGTAGCTTGTCGGCAGGCGGGAAAACACATCCTGCCCTTGACCCGTTCCATCCCGAAAACCCAGAGGTGATCCCATGATCGATTTAAGTCCCTCCCGTACACGCCGTGTCGTGGTCGGATATGGAGCCCAGCTCCATGCCAGCCAGGCCGGCACGTCAGAACCCCACTCCAGTACAACCCGCCAGAAAGGAAACATCATGTTCCGCACGTCCACGCATTCCCGCTTCATCATTGCTTCGCTGTTCCGCAGCACCCTCGCCGCCCTCGGCTTCACCGTACTGCTCGCCGCACCGGCTCTCGCCCAGCAGACCCTCAAGGTCACCACGATCCCCGAGGAGGCCGCCACCGAACAAATCCGCAAGTTCGGTCCGCTGACCCGCTACCTCGAACGCATGGTCGGCATGAAAGTCGAATTCACCCCGGTCAATGACTACCCCGCGGCCGTCGAAGCCCTGGTCAACAAGCAGGTTGACATGGTCTGGTTCGGCGGTTTCACGCACGTCCAGGCGCAACTCCGCTCCGGCGGCAAGATTGTGCCGATCGCCCAGCGCGAAGAAGATACCCAGTTCCGCTCGGTGTTCATCACCCTGGCGGATTCAGGCATCAAGTCGCTGGCCGACCTCAAGGGCAAACAGGTGAGCTTCGGCTCGCAGTCGAGCACCTCCGGCCACCTGATGCCGCGCAGCTACCTGCTGCAGGCAAAGATCGACCCGGACAAGGATTTCAAGCGTGTCGCCTACTCTGGCGCCCATGACGCCACCATCGCCTCCGTCGTCGGCGGTCGCGTCGACGCGGCAGCGCTCGACATCACGGTATGGCGCAAGTTCGTCGATGAAAAAAAGGTCGATACATCCAAAGTGATTGTGTTCTACACCACGCCGCCGTATTACAACTACAACTGGTCAGTACATGCCGACATGCCGGCTGCGCTGCGTGAACGTCTGACCAAGGCCCTGCTCGACCTGTCGATGGCCACACCGGAAGGCAAGGAAATCCTGACCCTGAACCGCGCCACCAAATACATCACGACCAAGCCCGAAAACTACAAGGGCCTCGAAACCGCCGGACGCAGTGCGGGCCTGATCAAGTAAGCATCGGCGTGCAGATCACCATCAAAGGACTTGCGGTCCGCCATCCGGCGGCCGCAACCGGCAGTGCGCCGGCATTAAAACCGCTGTCGCTGGCAATTACTCCCGGCGAGCAGGTCGCCGTCATCGGCCCATCGGGCGCAGGCAAGACAACGCTGCTCTACGCGCTGGCCTGCGCCCTTAAGCCTGCCACAGGACGGTTGCAGCTTGATGGTGTCGACCCGTGGACGCTGTCGGTGGCACAACTGCAAAAACTGCGCGGCCGGCTGTTCCTGGCCCCGCAGACGCCGCCGCTGCCGCCCCGGCAACGTGTCATTACCTCAGTACTGGCAGCACGGTTGCCGCAGCAGTCATTGCTGGCCAGCCTGCGCTCACTGTTTTACCCGACCCACATCGCCGAAGCCGAAACAGCACTGGCCCGGTTCGACCTTGCCGGCAAACTGTGGGACCGGGTCGATCGCCTCTCGGGCGGAGAACGCCAGCGTGTCGGCCTCGCGCGTGCACTGGTTTCGAAAGCGGATCTGTGGCTGGTGGATGAACCGCTATCGTCGCTCGATCCTTCGCGTGTCGAACTCGCCATTGATGCGCTGACCCAATCCGCGCGTGATTCCGGCGCCACCCTGATCACGACGCTGCACCAGGTCGATGTCGCAACACGTTTCCCCCGCGTCATCGGCCTGCGTGACGGGGAGCTCCGCTTCGACCTGCCGTCGCGGGAAGTGACGTCCGAACGGCTGACGGCGCTTTACGCCCAGCACGAACACGAACTGCTCGGCGCGCCGCCGGTGCCCGGCGACGATGCACCGGGCGGCAAACAGCCGGC
>CAMBCD010000226.1 GCA_945863085.1 Bordetella parapertussis | reverse complement strand
AAAATGAATGCAAGGGGAGTGCCATGAAAGTGTTTTTCAGGATGTTGGCGGCAAGCGCCATGATTGCGACCGTAACCCCTGCGCAGGCGCAGGAATACCCGACGCGCCCGGTGCGCATGATCGTGCCCTTCGCGGCCGGCGGTCCGACCGACGTCATCGCGCGGGTGGTGGCGCAGAAACTGACCGAGGGCATGGGCCAGCAGGTCGTGGTCGACAACCGCGCCGGCGCCGGCGGCAACATCGGCCTGGGGCTGGCGGCCGCAGCCCAGTCCGACGGTTACACGATGATCGTGGTCAGTTCCAGTTTTGTGGTGAACCCGGGTTTGTACAAGAGCATTCCCTACGATCCGTACAAGAGTTTTGTGCCGGTTTCCAACATGGCGGCCTCGCCAAATGTGTTCACCGTGCACCCGACCATCGCCGCGAAAACGATGAAGGATCTGCTGACGCTGGTGGCGGCCGATCCGAAAAAATTCTCGGTGGCGACGCCCGGCATTGGCACCACGCCGGACCTGTCGGCGCAACTGCTGAAACTGACGACCAAGCTCGATTTCATCACCGTGCCCTTCGGCGGCGCCGGCCCCGCGGTGGGCGCCGTGGTCGGCAACCAGGTGCAGATCG
This sequence comes from Bordetella parapertussis, assembly GCA_945863085.1. Next base: position 4,383 of record CAMBCD010000226.1, on the reverse strand, counting down.
GCTGCACCGCACTGCCGCCGACCACGCCGCATATCACTGCCGGACGGCTGCGCGCGATTGCGGTTACCAGCCCCAAACGTTCGGGGGCGATTGCCGATGTGCCGACGCTGGCGGAAGTCGGTTTCAAGGGCCAGGAAGCCGATACGCTGCAGGGCTTGCTGGTGCCTGCGGGCACTTCAAAGGCGATCGTCGCCAAACTGCACGGTCAGGTGGTCAAAATGATGGCGCAGCCGGACGTGAAGTCGCGCGTCGAAGGACTTGGTTTTGACATCATTGCCAGTTCGCCCACCGAGTTCACCGCGCAGGTCAAGGTGGAAGTGGAGAAATGGACCAGGGTGGTGAAGGCGGCAGGCATCAAGGTCAATTGACGCCGGTTTTCGCGATGCGCAGGCAGCGGAGCAATCATGCGCATCACTGATATCCGCGAAGTATCGATCGCGCTGAATTCGGAGCTGCGCAATGCAGTATTCGATTTCAGCGAGATGACGACATCCGTGGTCGCCGTGATCACCGACGTCATCCGCGACGGCAAACCCGTCACCGGATTCGCCTTCAACTCCACCGGACGTTATGCCTGCGGCGCGCAGATGCGCGCGCGTTTCATTCCGCGCATCCTCAAGGCGAAACCGGAATCGCTGCTCAACGCTGCCGGTGACAACCTTGATCCGGAAAAAATTCTCGCCGCAATGATGCAGCGGGAAAAACCCGGCGGCCACACCGAACGCTCGGTTGCCATCGGTACCATCGAAGTGGCCTGCTGGGACGCCGCGGCGAAAATAGCCGGCCTGCCGCTGCATGCACTGATTGCAAAAATATACAATAAAAACAATAGGTTGGAAAAGGTCCCTTGTTATGTCGGGGGTGGCTGGTACGAACCGGGCAAAGGCATCCCCGAACTGCTCGATGAAATCCGCGGCAAACTCGCGCAGGGTTACCGCACCATGAAAATCAAGGTCGGCGGACTGTCGATCGCGGAGGATGCGGCCCGTGTCGAGGCGGCATTAAAGGTGGTCGGCTCCAGCAAAAATCTGGCGGTCGATGCCAATGCCGGGTTTGATCGTGATCGCGCGCTGGCCTATGCCAAGGCGCTGGCGCCCTATGACCTGCGCTGGTTTGAAGAGCCCACTGATCCACTGGATTTTGCGCTGCTCGCCGAAGTTGCAGCGATTTACGCCGCACCCATCGGTACCGGCGAAAACCTGTTTTCAACGCAGGATGTGCGTAACCTCGTGCGTTTCGGCGGCCTGCGTGCCGACCGCGACATCATCCAGACCGACGTCCCGCAGTCCTATGGTATCGCGCAGTTCGCAAAAACATTGACGATGCTGAAGGAACACGGCTGGTCGCCGCAGTCGGTGTTCCCGCATGGCGGCAACCAGATGACGCTGCATATCGTCGGCGGTTTCGGCCTCGGCGGCTGCGAAGCCTATCCGGGCGTATTCGGCATGTTTGCCGGTTTTGCCGATGACGCCCGCGTCGAGGATGGTTATCTGAAGCTGCCTGATCGCCCCGGCATCGGTTTTGAAGCGCAGAATGCGCTGTATGCCAAAATGCATGAGCTTGTACCTTGAATCGAACAATAACAACGCTCGGGAGGGGATCATGAATAAAGTAATGAAGCGGGAATTAAAGCGGGAATTAAAGCGGGAATGGAAGCGGGGATTGATGCTGGCCGCGTGCCTGCTGGCGGCAGGAATGGCGCCGGCGCAGGGTGCGTCGTATCCGGAGCGGCCGGTGCGTGTGCTGGTGCCGTTCGCCGCGGGCGGTCCGGCGGATTTTGTTGCGCGGCTGCTTGGCCAGAAGTTGTCCGAAACCTGGAAACAACCGGTGGTCATCGACAATCGCGGCGGCGCCGGCGGCAACCTCGGCACCGTGCTGGCGGCCCAGGCGCAGGGTGACGGTTACACGCTGCTGCTGACGACGTCCGTCTTCATCAGCAATCCCAGCCTGTACAAAAAAACCGGCTACGACGCGTTCAAGGATTTTGTGCCCGTCACGCTGACCGCTGTTTCGGCTACCGCGGTGTCACGCCATCCCTCGTACGGTGCGGTCAACACGATGAAAGACCTCGTACAGCAGTCCAAGGCGGCCCCCGTGTCGTATGCGTCGCCGGGCATCGGCACCGCAGGTCACCTGGCGGCAGAATTGTTCCGCAACATCACCGGCGCCAACGTCCAGCAGGTGCCGTACAAGGGCGCGGGACCGGCGATGACGGGATTGTTGAGCGGGGAAGTGCGACTGGGTTTTACGGCGGTACCGCCGGTCATTGTCCTGTCCAAGTCGGGCAAGCTGGTGCCGATCGCGGTGACCAGTGCCAAACGTCTCGATGTGCTGCCCAACGTGCCGACGGTGGCCGAGAGTTATCCGGGATTCGAAGTCGACAACATGTATGGCCTGCTGGCGCCGAAAGGGACACCGGCGGCCCTGGTGCGCAAGATCAATGCCGACACGCTTGCGGCGCTCAGGACGCCGGACTTGCGTCAGCGTTTTGCCCAGGATGCCTTCGAGATGCGCGGCAATTCCCCCGAGGAATTCGCCCAGTATCTGCGCAGCGAATTCACCAAGTGGGCGAAGGTGATCAAGGATTCGGGCGCGCAGGTCGACTGATTTCGCGGTGCCGCGCCTGATGTGGGAAAATGCGTCCTGTTCCAATAATTTCTCTGGCCGACCGTGAAAACCCTGCAACATTTATTCGACAGCAATCGTTCCTGGTCCGAGCGCATCCGCCGCCAGGATCCGGAGTTTTTCAAAAAACTCGCGCGCCAGCAGTCGCCCGAGTACCTGTGGATCGGCTGTTCCGACAGCCGGGTGCCGGCGAATGAGATCGTCGATCTGCTGCCCGGCGAACTCTTCGTCCATCGCAACGTCGCCAATGTCGTCACCCATACCGACCTCAACTGCCTCTCGGTGATCCAGTTCGCGGTCGATGTGTTGAAGGTCAAACACGTCATCGTCGTCGGCCATTACGGATGCAGCGGCGTCGGCGCCGCGCTGCGCGGCGACCGTATCGGTCTCAGCGACAACTGGCTGCGCCATGTGCAGGACGTGCGCCAGAAACATGAATCGCGCCTGCTCAAGCTTGCCGATGCCACGGGCCGCGCCGACCTCTTGTGTGAACTGAATGTCATTGAGCAGGCTGTCAACGTCTGCCAGACCACCATCGTGCGTGATGCCTGGGAGCGCGGCCAGCCGCTGCAGGTGCATGGCTGGGTCTATGGCCTGAAGGACGGGCTGGTCCGGGACACGAATTTCAGCGTCAACGGACCGGATGTGGCGGCAGCGACCTACGAGTCGGCGCTTTCCGGCCTGTCCTGACCTTTCAGATGATGCCGGCGCCGCGCAATGCGGCAATCTCCGCATCGCTTTTGCCGAGCAGGCCGCGCAGCAGCTCTTCCGTATGCTGGCCGAGCAGCGGTGGCGGCACTTGGTAATCCAGCGGTGTCCGTGAGTATTTGATCGGGTTGGCCACCAGCGGTACCGTGCCTGACAACGGATGCGGCACATCGACCTGCATGCCGCGGTGTTTGATCTGTGGATTGGCGAACACGGCGTCTAGCCGGTCGATCGGACCGCAGGGCACACCCAGCGGCTCCAGTACGGCGATCCACTCCGCGGTGGTTTTTCGTTTCATCGCCGGCGCGATGGCGGCGATGCAGGCATCACGGTTGGCGATGCGCAGTGCATTGCTGGCGAAACGAGGATCGTTACCGGTTGCCACAATGCCTGCCGCTTCACAAAAACGTCTGAACTGGCCGTCATTGCCGACCGCGAGGATCAGGTCACCATCCTGCGTCGGGAAGGTCTGGTAGGGCACGACATTCGGATGTGCGTTGCCCATGCGTGCGGGAACTTCGCCGCCGATCAGGTAATTGGTGTTCTGGTTGGCCAGCCACGCGACCTGGGTGTCGAGCAGTGCCATGTCGATGTACTGGCCGCGGCCGCTGCGGTGGCGTTCCTCGATCGCGGCGAGGAGCGCGACCGTCGAATACATGCCGGTCATCAGGTCGGCGATTGCGACGCCGGCCTTTTGCGGTCCGCCGCCGGGAAGGTCGTCGCGTTCGCCGGTGATGCTCATCAGGCCACCCATGCCCTGCACCATGAAGTCATATCCGGCGCGGTCTTTCAGCGGCCCGTCCTGGCCGAAACCGGTGATCGAGCAGTACACCAGGCGCGGATTCAGCGCCGATAGGGCGTCGTAATCCAGCCCGTATCGTTTGAGGTCGCCGACCTTGTAGTTTTCCAGCAGCACATCGACGTGTTGCGCCAGTTCGCGTGCGATGGCCTGGCCTTCGGGTCTGGCGATGTCCAGCGTGATCGACTGTTTGCCGCGGTTGGCGCAGAGGTAATACGCGGACTCGGAGGTGTCGCGGCCGCCGGCATCCT
>CAMBCD010000225.1 GCA_945863085.1 Bordetella parapertussis | reverse complement strand
GCCGGCAGCACCCATGCCCGCTTCAGCGATTTCATCTACGGGCCGCGCGCACTGATCGCTTACATCAAAACCCTGCCGTCACGCACCGCGGCAAAATTTGCCGGGCACAATCCCTTGGGCGGCATCAGCGTGGTGCTGATCCTGCTGTGTTTGCTGGCGCAGACGGGCACGGGGCTGTTCGCCAACGATGACATCATCACCGAGGGTCCGCTGGTCAAACACGTGACCAAGGAATTGAGCGACTGGCTGACCACCATCCACAAGTACAACTTCAATGTGCTGCTGGCGCTGATCGCGGTGCATGTTGCCGCGGTGCTGTATTACCTGATCTGGAAGTCGGAGAACCTGATCAAGCCGATGTTCACCGGTCGCAAGCAGCTGCCGGCCGGCATGGCGGCAGCACCGATGCGCGGTGCCGGCCTAGCCGTCGTTCTGCTGGCCGCCTGCGCGACCGGGGTCTGGTTCCTGGTTAACAGTTGAACTGCTCATGCAGCCATGAAAAAAGCCGCCCGCGGGCGGCTTTTTTTCGAGCAGGGCTGATTACTTGGTGCGGAAGTTGTCGTGGCAGGCGCCGCAGGATTTGCCCAGTGCACCGAACTGGCCGCGCACCTGGTCTACCGAGGTCGCGGTCTTGGCGACTTCCGCGAGTTTGGCGGCTTCCGCCTGGAAATTGTCCATCACCTTTTTGAAACCGGCGGCATCGGACCAGATTTCCGGCTTGGCGCGCGTCTTGGCGCCGGTGTCGGATCCCGCGGGAAAGGCATGCGGGGCGATCTTGCTCATGTCGGCCACGATTTCGGCGTTCCTCAGGAACTCGGCCTGATTGTACGGGATCTGGCCCTTGACCATGCCACCCAGCGGGCGCACATGCCAGCCGATGACGGTGTAGACACTTTGCCGGAACTTGATGACATCTTCCGGTTTGACCTGGGCTGCGGCGGTGCCGCTGGCGAGCAGGGTAGAAGTGCCGATGATTGCAGCGAGCAGTGCCTGTTTCATTGAGGGGTCTCCCGTTGGTTAAGCAAAAAGTCGAGCAAAAAGTCGAACAAAACAATTTTCACGCATTTTCAGGTAAACGCATTTGCGGATGTTTTTATTCCCGCGACCCGCGAAGTCTAGCAGGCCCGTATTGCTTTTATGTATCTGGCCTGCGCTGACGGGAGTCAATTAAATATTTGATTTTATTGAATATTTATATGCCGCGGGAGCAGGGTCAATCCCAGCCGCTGCCGCTGCGTTCGCGCTTGCGGGTGCCGGTGTGGCGCTTGTCGTCGAGGCGCCGGCGTTTTGCGGCGCGCGAGGGTTTGGTGGCGCGCCGTGGTTTCGGCGGCGTGGCCGCGGCTTCGATCAGCGCCGCAAGCCGGGCGCGGGCATCCGCGCGGTTGCGCGCCTGGCTGCGGAAGCGTTGCGCGGCGATGACCAGGATGCCTTCCCCGGAAATTTTTTTGCCGGCAAGCGCAACCAGGCGCTCGCGCACGCTGTCAGACAGACCACGCGAGTGCCGCACATCAAAACGCAGCTCGACCGCGGTGGCGACCTTGTTCACGTTCTGGCCGCCGGGGCCGGAAGCGTGAATGAATCGCTCAACCAATTCGGTTTCGTCGATGACGATGCTGCGCGTGACTCGCATATTGGAATAAGTATAAAGTAGCGCGCCTGCCGCGACACCTTTTCAGGAGATCAGCCATGTCCCGGATCAATATCCTGTTGTTCACACTCATTGCGGCATTCAGCCTGTCGGCCGCCGCCCACCACGGCTGGAGCGAATACGACGGCAGCAAGGAACTGAAGCTGACCGGCACCATCGCCGCGTCGGGTTACGAACATCCGCACGGCCATATCAAGCTGGTCACGCCCGGCAAGACCTGGACGGCGGTGCTGGCGCCGCCGTCGCGGATGACCTCGCGCGGCCTGCCGCCGGCAGACCTCAAGGTTGGCAGCACGGTGACCGTGGTCGGATACGCCAATCGCAGCAAACCTGAAGAAATGCGTGCCGAACGCATCATCGTTGGCAGCAAGACTGTCGAACTGCGATAACGGCAGCTTCAAAATCAAAAGCAAGCCACAGAGGACACAGAGTGCACAGAGAACTGCAAAACCCGGCTTGTCGTTGTTCCGGTTTTTCTCTGTGGCCTCTGTGCACCCCTCAAGGGGGTATTGTGAAGAAACCTCTGTGGCTAAAGGTTTGATTTGATGACCGCCGACCCCGGCGCGCCGCTCGCCGCCATCGAGCGCCTGCCGCTGGCGGTGGCGATGCGCCACGACCTGTGGCTTTATCCGACAGTCGAGATTTTTCACATCACCGGATTTGTGACGCTGGTCGGTTCGATCATCGTGCTCGACCTGCGTCTGCTCGGGTTGTCGAAGGCGCTGCCTGTCCGTGTGCTGGCGCGCCATACGCTGCCGTGGAGCATCGGCGCACTGCTGCTGATCGTGCCCAGCGGGCTGCTGATGTTCATTACCCATGCCGGGGATTTCATCAGCAACCCGGCGTTCATCACCAAGATGTCGCTGCTGTTCTGCGCTGCGATCAATGCCGCAGTGTTTCATGCCGGGGTGTTTCGCAGCGTCGCCGGCTGGGACAGCGGTGTGGCTACCCCGGTGGCGGCTAAAATACATGCGCTGCTGTCGCTGCTGATCTGGATCGGCGTGCTGGCCTGCGGCCGTCTGCTCGCCTACATTTAAATGGAAACCATGCACAAGATGATGATGAATCCGCGTTTGGGTTATATCGCTGGCGCCGTGATCTGCGCGGCGCTGCTCGGCTTCGGTCTGTACCTGCAGCATGTCGACGGCCAGGAGCCCTGTCCCCTGTGCATATTCCAGCGCGTGGCCTTCATCGCGCTGGGGCTGGTGTTCCTGGTGGCGGCGCTGCATGGTCCCGGCAAAACCGGCGCCATGGTGTACGGCTTGCTCGGTTTCATTTTTGCGGCGGCCGGCGCAGGTCTCGCGTCACGCCATGTCTGGCTGCAAAGCCTGCCCGCCGACCAGGTGCCGGCCTGCGGTCCCGGCCTGTCTTACATGCTGGAGCAGTTTCCGCTGATGCGCATGCTGCAAAGTGTGCTGGCCGGATCGGGAGAGTGTGCGGAAGCGGGCTGGAAATTTCTGGGATTGACCATCGCCGGCTGGTCGCTGATCTGGTTTGTGCTGCTCGGCGGCTTTATGATCTGGCTGGCATGGCGCCAGGCCGGGAATCGCAATTAACTAGGCTCTGATGTCCGGGGTCAGTTGCCGTTCCAGTATCGCAATCTGATCCTTGACCAGCAGTTTGCGTTTTTTCAGGCGCTGCAGTTGCAACTGGTCCTGCACCGGCGTCTGCATCAGCCGCAGCACCACGTCGTCGAGGTCGCGATGTTCGAGTTTGAGTTCGGTGAGACGCGCTTCGATGGCGTCGGTTTCTTCGCGGTCTGGCATGCGGGGCAGGGCAGTGGTTTGGGGGGAATGGGACTATAGGTGCGGCAGTATAGGACCGGTCGCCGCCAGCGGCAAGCCGGAATAATTATAACCGTTTGATTTTATTATATATTTTAATATGACCACAACACTGCATGTGAACGGCCAGTCACGCGAAGTGCAGGCCGACGCCGAAACCCCGCTGCTTTATGCGCTGCGCAACGACCTCGGGCTCATCGGTACGCGTTATGGTTGCGGCCTGGGCCAGTGCGGCGCCTGCACCGTGATCATCGACGGCAAACCGGTGCAGTCCTGCGACCTGCCGGTATCGGCGGCGGTCGGCAAACAGATCACCACCGTTGAAGCGCTGGGTACTATTGGAAATGAGGGTGAAAATGGGGATGTAAAGCTGCATCCGCTGCAGCGCGCATTCATTGAGGAACAGGCCGCGCAATGCGGTTATTGCGCCAGCGGCATCCTGATGGCGGCGAAAGCTCTGCTTGATGTGAACCAGGATCCCTCAGACGGCGAAATCCGTGCGGCGCTCGAAGGCAACCTGTGCCGCTGCGGCACCCACGGCCGCATCCTGCGTGCGATCAAACGTGCAGCCAAAGAAATGAGGGGGGCATAAACATGGCACAAGCCAAAGATCCAGCCGCGCGCAAACTGCCGGGCAGCCTCGAAACCAATCGCCGGCTCGACCGCTGGTTGTGCATCAACAGTGATGGCACGGTGACAGTTACTCCGGGCAAGGTTGAAATCGGCCAGGGCATACTCACCGCGCTGGTGCAGATGACGGCTGAAGAACTCGATATCGACGTCAAGCGCATCCGCCTCGCACCGGCAAGCACGGCATTCAGTCCCGACGAAGGCATCACTTCCGGCAGCCGTTCGATCCAGGACAGCGGTCTTGCGCTGCGCCATGCCGCCGCCGAAACCCGCGATCTGCTGCTGGCACTGGCGGCGAAAAAACTCGGCGTCACCCTGGAGAATCTGACGGTTGCCGACGGCGTGATCACGGCGCGCAGCGGCGGATCGGTGACGTACTGGGACCTCGCGACACCAGACCTGCTGGCGCGTGAAGCGACATTTGATGTCGTCGAAAAACTGCCGGCGGAACATGTGGTGGTCGGCACTTCGCTGCAGCGTGTCGACATCCTCGGCAAAATCACCGGCAAGGCGGCCTATGTGCAGGACATGGTGTTGCCCGGCCTGTTGCACGGACGCATCACCCGGCCACCGGGTCCGCGGGCGCGGTTGAAAAGTATCAATACCAAAGAAGTTGAGCAGATGCCCGGCGTGGTCGCCGTGGTGCGCGATGGCAGTTTCCTCGGCGTCATTGCCGAGCGCGAGGAGCAGACGATACGCGCCGAGCGGCGGCTGGCGCGCATCGCGCAATGGGATGCCGGCGAACCCCTGCCCGACAGCGATCCGCGCCGGCTGCAGACACTGGCCGCGGAAACCGAAGTCATCAGCGAAAAAGGCGATCCGGCCACGGCCGGCGCGCGGCAGTTCAATGCCGAATACAGCAAGCCGTACCTGGCCCATGCTTCGCTGGCGCCGTCCTGTGCCGTCGCACATCAGGATGGCGACAAACTCAGGATCTGGACCCACAGCCAGGGG
>CAMBCD010000224.1 GCA_945863085.1 Bordetella parapertussis | reverse complement strand
TCGCTGTTGTGCATGTATTTCGCTTCCAGCACGCTGAAATAACCGGTGGTTTTGACCAGTCCCAGGGCATCGGCTAGGTTTGTGGCGTCCTGCATCGCGCCCTGGACGTCCAGCCGCTGCCGCATCGCCTGCAGCGCGATGTCAGCGATGTCGCGCGGTGTCTGCGGCAGGTCGGGCAGACGTTCCGGCAGGTGGTACGCGATGTCCTTACCCCACAGCCCCATCATCCGCGTCAGCTGTTCGCGCGCTGCGAGCGCGGCCTGGCGCGACCGTGCCAGCTGTGCGCTGGCATCGGCGTAAAACGCCTGCTCGCGGGCGTGGTCGAGTTTGCTGAAATTGCCGGCCGCTGCCATGCGCCGTGCCAGTTCTGCTGCCGTTTCAGCCGCAGTCCGCACCTGTTCCGCATAGCTTGCAGTCTGTTGCGCGGCGACCGCGCCATACCAGGCGCGCCGGGTGTCAGCGGCAACCTGCAGGATTTCCGCCGTGACGCGGCCCTGTGCGAGTTGGAAACGTTCGTTTTCGAGGCGGGTCCGCACCGGCATGGTCAACAGGCCCAGCAGGTCAAATATGAATGTGCGTTCGTACTCGACGACTTCGCCGCGATGCAGGCGCCCGAAAGAAAACCCCGGATTGCGCAGACGGCCGGCCTGCACCAGATCGGCTTCGGCAATGCCGAGTTCGGCGTAACCGGCCTGCAGGCTGCGGTTGTTGAGCAGTGCAATCTGCACCGCGCCATCGACGGTCAGCGGCTGTGCGAGCAGTTTCCTTACGGCATCGCTTGCGCGTGCGGCATCGGCATCGTTTTTGAGCCACGGCGACTGCTGCGTGACGCCGCGCGCCGCCAGCGCATCGTTGATATTGCGCGTACCGCCGTCTTCGGAAAATGTCGCGCAGCCGCCGAGTAGCAGCAGGAGCGCCAGGGATGACCATCGCTGATGCCGGATCATTGAGGTGCTCCCGGTCGGGCAGGGGCTGACGCCGGAGATGCGCCGTGGCCCGCGTGGGTGCCGCCGCCAAAAATGCCGATGTGTCCCCCGGTTCGCGCGACATCGTCGTTGATGTCACGCCATGGCTGGAGTTTTTCGTCGCGAAACGGCCGGTAGCCGTCAAACGCCGACTGGTGGCGTGGTGATGGTGCTTCAGCGCGTGGGTCGGCTGGATTGGCACGCGCGGGTTGTTGCGCCAAGGCGGGCTGCAAGCACAGCGCCGCGCAGGTGCAGCATAAAGCTGCGGATCTGATCTGCATGATGAATCCCGATGATGTAACGGACGAAGCAATGTCCGACGAAGCATGGCCGCGCATAACACGGGCATGCCGCTATTCAGCGATGGGAATCAGGCCCGGGGCGGGCGCTGGGGCAGTTCGGGAATGAACAGGGTGTTCAGCAGCAGGACATGCGCCGCCAGTATCGGCGGCGCGGCGAGTGTGCTGATCAGCAGCGCAGGCGCGGCTGCGGATACGACATGGTGGCAACAGGAATGGCCACCGGCGGGGTCCGCGGCTTCGTTGTTGTCCTGCGGGTGATCATGCGCGGTGTGGTCGTGGGTCGTATCCGACTTTGCGGGGTGTGGGTGCCCGTCATTGCTGGCGGCATGCCCGTCAGCGCAGGCGACCATTGGCGCATAGGCTGCCACGCCCTGCAGTGGCAGGGCAATCAGCAGTATCGCAATCAGCAATGCGCGGAAGGGGTTCACTGAAATAGTGTAGCGGGGTTCGCGATAGGAGGCTATGGAATCAAGACCGCCCGCGGCATGGTTGGTTCAAAACCACTTGTATAGGAAAATGCGGAGTTTTTGTGTGCGGCTGGCGGCAGCGGATATTGCCACTGTGCAATTTTCGACAACAGAGCCGCGGGCATAGATGGCTGTATTTAAGGACGGCGCCGTTACGGATTGACGAAATTACGACCACGAGGCTGGAAAACTGACGATATTCAGACGCAAAATAACAGTAACTTATTGTAAGTCATGACTTTTTTCACTTGCATCCGCGGCTGCTGTCGATAGAATCCACGCATGCACCCCCCCCTCAGCTGCCGCTTCGCAAGCTTTGCGTAATTGCCGTCGCCGCCTGTTTCAGCGGCGCGGTATACATTGAAGAAGTGCGGGCCAATCCGGTCAACCCGACCGTGGTCCATGGCACGGCAAGCTTCGCCAGCGCCGGCAACATCCTCAACATCACCAACAGCCCCAACGCCATCATCAACTGGGGCTCTTTTTCGATCGGCGTCAATGAATTGACGCGATTCATTCAGCAATCCAGCAGCTCCGCGGTGTTGAACCGTGTGATCGGCCAGGACCCGTCGGCGATCCTCGGTGCGCTGCAATCGAATGGCCGGGTGTTCATCCTCAACCCCAACGGCATTGTGTTCGGCGCGAACGCGCAGGTCAACGTCGCGGGTCTGGTGGCCTCGACGCTGAACCTCAGCAACGACGACTTCCTCAACAACCGCATGAACTTCACCGATGGTGCCGGCGCCGGCAGCGTGATGAATGAGGGCAGCATCACCGGCGGTTCGGTCTATCTCATCGGCAAGGCAGTCAGCAACGACGGCCTGATCACCAGCCCGAATGGCGAGGTGATCCTCGCCGCAGGCAACAGCGTGGAACTGGTCAACCCGGGCACGCCGAACCTGCGCGTCGAAATTACCGCATCCGACAATGAGGCACGCAACCTCGGCAGCATCATGGCCGAAGCGGGGCAGATCGGCATTTATGCCGGGTTGATCAACCAGGGCGGTACGGTCAGTGCCGACAGTGCGGTCGTCGAAGGCGGCCGCATCATGCTGAAGGCGACCCAGCACGCCACGTTGGGTGCCGACAGCCTGACCACGGCCGGCGGTACGGCAGGTGGCAGGGTGGAAATCCAGTCGGGAGATACCACGCTGGTTTCGGGCAAGGTCGCTGCGACCGGCAGCGCAACGGTTGGCGGCTCAGTACAGGTGCTCGGCAACCGGGTGGGACTGACTGGCGCAGCCACGCTGGATGTTTCGGGGAACACCGGTGGCGGCACCGTGCTGGTCGGCGGTGATTACCAGGGCGGCAATGCCGATATTCCGAATGCCGCGCGTACCCATGTGGCCGCGGATGTTGTCATCAAGGCGGATGCCTTGACAGAGGGCAGTGGCGGCAAGGTCGTCGTCTGGGCCGACGGAGATACGCGTTATTCAGGCACGATCAGCGCACGCGGCGCCGGCAGCGGAGACGGCGGGCTGGTTGAAGTGTCTGGCAAACAGTTGCTGGATTTCCATGGCCGCGTCGATGTTGGGGCGGAAAACGGCCGTGGCGGACGCGTACTGCTCGATCCGCAGGACATCCTGCTCAATACCACGACCCAGCCCTCGCCGCCGAACAATGCCAACGGCGCTCCTGATGTCGCTTTTGCCGATGCGCCTGATCCGGGCACTTATACGATTCAGATTGCCGACGTCACCGGCTACTCGGAACTGTACCTGCAGGCGACCCGCGACATCACCGTTGCCAACGCCGTGACCATGGGTGCAGGCAACAGCATCCGGCTCGAAGCCAATAACAACATCACCGTCAACACCGGCGCGCCGATGACGGTATCGGGCGCGGGTTCGATCACGCTGACCGCGGATGCCGACAGTTCAGGCGCAGGCACTGTGTCGCTCGGCGCCGGCCTGGTGGCGCAACAGGGCGGTGTCGTGATCAATGCCGCGAACGTCACGGGTGCAGCGGCAGGCGCCATTACCTCGACCGGCGCCGGCAACCTCGATGCCGGCAACGTGACCATCAACGCGAGCGGCAGCGTCAATCTGCTCGGCGCCATTACCGCCACCGGGGGCACCGCGACTTCGGGCAATAGCGGGCGCAATGGCGGAACGGTCACCATCAATGGCGCCGGCGTCACCATGGTGGCCATCACCGCCAATGGTTCCGCGGGCGTGGGTGCGAACCAGTCCGGCGGCGCGGGTGGTGCGATCAACATTACTTCGACGGCCGGTGTGACCACCGGCGCAGTGGGCACATCCGGCGGCAACGCCACCGCGACCAACGGCAATGGCGGCGCGGGCGGCACGATTGCGATCAACAATAGCAGTGCCGGCAACATCACGATGACCACGCTGACGGCGCGCAACGGCGCAGCAGCCGGCGCCGGTAACGGCGGTGCAGCGGGCAGCATCGCGGTGACCAACAGCGCCGGCGACATCAGCACCACTGCCCTGAGCACGGCCGGCAACAGCAAGGGCGCAGGCGGCAACATTACGCTTGATGCCGGCGGCAATGTGCAGGTCAACGGCACGATCTCGACTTCGGGCGGCGCGGCACTGGGTACGATGGGCGGCACCAGTGCCGGTGATCTGATGATTACCGGTGCGAATCGCACGGTAACGGGTGCGATCACGGTGAGCGGTGGTGCGGGCCTCGGTGCAAATCAGTCAGGTGGTGATGCCGGCTTGGTGAGTATCACCGGCACCGGTACGCTAAATACTGCGGCAGTCACTGCGAGCAGCGGCAATGCGACGGGCACCGGCGCCGGCGGCACTGCCGGCAGCATTACGCTGGCTGGCAGTGCAGTGACCGCAGCAGCGCTGACGACCACCGGCGGATCGAACGGGGATGCCGGTAATGTCACTGCGACGGCAAACAGCGGCCTGCTCACTCTGACCGGCAACCTTACCGCCAGCGGTGGTGCGGCGATCACCGGCAATGCGGGCAACAATGGTGGCGTGGTACTGCTCGATGGCGTCAATGTCACGGCTCTTGCCTTGACGGCAAACGGCTCCAACGGTGTCGGGGCGAACCAGTCGGGCGGCGCGGGCGGTTCGATCGCCATCAACTCCACCGGTGGTGTCACTACGGGTGCCGTGGGTGCTTCGGGCGGCAATGCCACCGCGACCGACGGCAATGGCGGCAACGGTGGCACGATTGCGATCAACAACAGCGGTGCCGGCAACATCGCGACGACCACGCTGACGGCGCGCAACGGCGCAGCAGCCGGCGCCGGTAACGGCGGTGCAGCAGGCAGCATCGCGGTGACCAACACCGCCGGCGACATCA
>CAMBCD010000223.1 GCA_945863085.1 Bordetella parapertussis | reverse complement strand
CATTGGTATGGTCGGGCTGATCGATCCGCCCCGACCCGAAGCGGCCGAGGCTGTAGCCACCTGTCGTGCCGCGGGCATTACGCCGGTGATGATCACCGGCGATCATCCAGCCACGGCACGGGCGATTGCGCAGCGACTGGGTATTGCCGGCACCGGTGACGCGGTGATGACCGGGCGCGAACTGGCGGCGCTGGACGATGCCGAACTCGGTGCCCGCGTGCTCCAGATCCGCGTGTACGCGCGCGTTGACCCTGCGCAGAAGATCCGCGTGGTCGAAGCGCTGCAGGCGCGGGGCGAATTCGTGGCAATGACTGGCGACGGAGTCAACGACGCGCCGGCGCTGAAGCGCGCCGATATCGGCGTCGCGATGGGGCGCAACGGCACCGACGTCGCCCGGGAAGCTTCCGACATGGTGCTGCTCGATGACAATTTCGCGACCATTGTCGCCGCGGTGCGCGGTGGACGGCGCATCTATGACAATATCCGGCGCTTCATCAAGTACGTGCTGACCACCAATTTCGCTGAAGTACTGCTGATATTCGCTGCACCGTTCCTCGGCATGCCGCTGCCACTGTTGCCACTGCACATCTTGTGGGTCAATCTGGTTACCGATGGCCTGCCGGGCCTGGCGCTGACGGCGGAACCGGCTGAACCCGACATCATGGAGCGCGGGCCTCGGCTTCCCGGGGAGACGATGTTCGCGCGGGGCATGTGGCAGCATGTGTTGTGGGTAGGGGGGCTGATGAGCGGGTTGGTGCTCGGGCTGCAGGCGTGGAGCATCAGCGCCGGCATCGCGCATTGGCAAAGCATGGTTTTTACCGCGCTGACTTTCACTCAGCTCGCGCATGTGCTGGCAATACGCTCGGATCGCGAATCGC
Source organism: Bordetella parapertussis (assembly GCA_945863085.1). The sequence continues at coordinate 4,155 of CAMBCD010000223.1, read as the reverse complement.
TGCTGACCATCGGTCTTGCCTCGAACCTCCCGCTGTTCGCGACTGTGACGGTGACCGCAGCATTGCAGTTTGCGCTGCTCTATGTGCCGGTGCTCAACGACATTTTCCATACAGCCCCCCTTTCGGCGTTCGAACTGGGGCTGTGCGTGTCTTGTGCCGCTATTGTGCTGATGGCGGTGGAAGCTGAAAAATGGTGCGTACGCCGCACAGTCCGGCGTTTGGCTGGAAGGGGCGTCGAATGAGGCGGCCCTGGATCTGATTGTGGTGTGAAAACGGCTTGGCATTATCGTCAGTTGTGCCTGCGGCCGCGTGGGCTGAGTCAGGATTTAGTAAGTGTTGGCGGGCTTGGGTCTGGGCTGCCGTCACTCATCCGGGCAGGCTTGATTTCGGCCGCTTCGGGCGCTAGGATGACCAATACACAATATCGCCTTGCACATGGCGAAATCCGAGGGTCTGCGTAGTTCACTGTCGTATAAAAAGCACAAAATCAGTGGTTCGTAGGTGATTTTCCAATGCTGTAACGGGCGCGTGTAAATGAATTCAATCAACAACGCGCTTGCACGTACCCGTTGCGGTTTCGTGTCGTCATTGTGATCTGGAGGAGAAAAATGTTTAAGAAACAGGACGTTAAGCAAAAAGAAGCCAGCCCGACCCGGCGCAAATTCCTGACCGGTGCTGCCGCTGCCACCACGGGTGCCGCCATTGCCGGTTTCCCGATGATTGCGAAGGCGCAGGCCGGACCGATCACAATGCGCTGGCAAAGTACCTGGCCGGCGAAAGACATTTTCCACGAATACGCGCTGGATTTCGCCAAGAAGGTCAATGACATGACCGGTGGTGACCTCAAGATTGAGGTGTTGCCAGCCGGCGCAGTGGTACCGCCGTTCGGACTGCTCGACGCAGTGTCCAAAGGTACTCTCGACGGCGGCCACGGCGTGCTGGTCTATCACTATGGCAAACAGAACGCGCTGGCCTTGTGGGGTTCGGGTCCTGCCTATGGCATGGATGCGAACCAGTTGCTCGCCTGGCACAAGTACGGTGGCGGCAAACAACTGCTCGAGAAGCTGTATGCCTCGATCAACGCCAACGTGGTGTCTTTCCCCTACGGACCGATGCCAACCCAGCCGCTGGGCTGGTTTAAGAAGCCGGTGACCAAAGTGCAGGACATGAAAGGCCTCAAGTTCCGCACGGTGGGCATCTCGATTGACGTGTTTACAGCGATGGGTGTCTCGGTGAACGCGCTACCGGGCGGCGAAATCGTACCGGCGATGGACCGCGGCCTGCTGGATGCCGCCGAGTTCAACAACGCCTCCTCTGACCGCCTGCTCGGTTTCCCGGACGTGTCCAAGGTCTGCATGCTGCAAAGCTTCCACCAGAACGCCGAGCAGTTCGAGATCATGTTCAACAAGACCAAATTCAACGCCCTGCCGGCGAAGATGAAGTCGATCATCGAGAACGCGGTCGAGGCTGCTTCTTCCGACATGTCGTGGAAGGCGGTTGACCGTTATTCGCAGGACTACATCGAAATGCAGCAGAAACAGGGCGTCAAGTTCTACAAGACCCCGGATCCTGTGCTGCAGGCGCAGCTCACCGGCTATGACGCTGCCGCGGCCAAGCGCAAGGACAATGCGCTGTTCCGCGAAATCGAGGAGTCGCAGAAGAAATTCGCTGCGCGCGCCGTACGTTGGGATCTCGATACCAACGTCAACCGCCGGATGGCTTACAACCATTATTTCGGCAAAAAAGCCGCAGCACCCGCCAAGAAGAAGTCCTGAAGCGGGACGCAGTAATGCTGCATAAGACACCATCCGGCGATCCCGGATGGTGTTTTTTTTAGGAACAGCCGCGTTATGCCGGCGGCATCAGGGAAGTGACGGAATATGCAAAAACTCCTGCTGTTTATTGACAAACTCAGCACCTTCGTCGGCCAGGCCTTTTCGTGGCTGATTGTTGCCTTGACGCTGCTGATTTCCTGGGAAGTGTTCTCGCGATACGCGCTCGACAACCCGCACGCATGGGCGTTCGACGCGATGATCATGCTCTATGGCACGCTGTTCATGATGGCGGGGGCCTATACGCTGTCTAAGAACGGCCATGTGCGCGGCGACGTGCTGTACGGCTTTTTCCGGCCGCGGACCCAGGCCTCGCTGGACCTGCTGCTCTACATCGTTTTTTTCATACCCGGCGTCATTGCACTGACCTACGCCGGTTATTTCTATGCCGCCGAGTCCTGGGCGATCAACGAACATTCGAACATTACCGCGGATGGCCCGCCGGTCTATCCGTTCAAAACCGTCATTCCGCTGGCGGGACTCATCCTGCTGCTGCAGGGACTGGTTGAAATCGTCCGCTGCATAGTCTGCATACGCCAGGGTTACTGGCCGTCGCGCGAGGAAGATGTCGAGGAAGTTGATGTCGACAAGCTGAAGGAAATGGTCCACGCCGAAGATGTCGAAATGGCTGCCAAGGCGGGAGCCGGACGATGATCAAAATCCGCAAGGAGCTGTGGTTCGGTTTTACGATTATGGCCTTGATCGTGATCCCGGTGGTTGTGCTGACGCCGTGGACCAATCTGACCAACGGGGCTCTCGGCCTGCTGATGCTGGGCCTGGTGGTGGTGGCGATCATGCTCGGGTTTCCGACGGCATTCACACTGATGGGCATGGGTGTGCTGTTCTCGTGGTTTTTCTACCGCAGCGTGGATCCGGATCTGGCGGTGCGTCAGGTGCTGGATCTCATGGTACAGCGTGCCTATGGCGTGATGTCGAACGACGTGCTGATCGCAGTGCCGCTGTTCGTGTTCATGGGGTACCTGGTCGAGCGCGCGGCACTGATCGACCGGCTGTTCAAGAGCCTGCACCTGGCAATGGCGCGCTTGCCTGGTTCACTGGCCGTGGCGACCATCGTCACCTGCGCGATATTCGCAACAGCCACCGGTATCGTCGGTGCGGTGGTGACGCTGATGGGGTTGCTGGCAATGCCGGCGATGCTGCGCGCCGGTTACCACACGCAGATCGCCGCGGGTTCGGTGACCGCCGGCGGTTGTCTGGGCATCCTGATTCCACCTTCGGTATTGCTGATCGTTTATGGCGCGACCGCCGGCGTTTCCGTGGTGCAGTTGTACGCCGGTGCGTTTTTCCCGGGGTTGATGCTGGCGGGGCTTTACGTCGGTTACGTGGTCGTGCTGGCGATGATCAAGCCCAGTCTGATGCCGCCGCTGGCCGAAAGCGAACGCCATGTCGAGTTGCCGGCATTTGCCAAAGCGCTGGCTGCGCGCGGCCGCAACGCGTCGCTGGGGCTGGTGCGCGCGCTGGGCGGTACATCCGGCGTATCGAAGGGTACAGCGCTGGGTCAGTTGTTCCTGTCGCTGCTGCCGGCGCTGGCCATTGCCGGCGTGCTGGCATTCACCTACAGCACTGTTACTGCGCCGGTGCAGGAGGTGAATACCGCGGGTCTGGTCGAAGCGGGCGGTTCATTTGCTGCTGATATCAAGGAGGAGACCGGTCTGGTGGGTGCGCCCGAGAGCACCGGTTTGCAGGAACCTCCGGCCGAAATTACTGCGGACAAACCTGCAGAGACGGGTTTGCAGGAGCCATCAGCCGCCAGCGAGAAGCCGGCGGCGGAGATCGCGGCGCCGGTCGTTGCACCGGAGCCGGTGGTCGAAGATCCGGTTGCGGCCAAGGTTGCGGAGGTGCGACCGGCGCCGATCTGGTTTTGGGCCATGTTCGGTATCGGTGCCGCGCTGATCGCTGGCATATATGCGTTGTGGACCTGGCAACGCTTCGAGATTTTCAAAATGCTGCTGGGTTCATTTTTCCCCTTGTCGATCATGATCCTCGCGGTGCTGGGTTCGATCGTGTTCGGTTTTGCCACGCCGACCGAGGCGGCCGCGGTGGGCGCCTTCGGCGGGTTTGTGCTGGCCGCAGCGTACCGTTATATCGCGCATCATCGCGGCAACCCGGGTTTTGGCGCGGTCGGCACTACCGTGAAAGAACTGGGGGTGATCGTCAAGGAATCCTCGTTCCTCACCGCCAAAACCAGCGCAATGGTGTGCTGGCTGTTTGTAGGGTCGGCAATTTTTTCCGCAGCGTTTGCGCTGCTCGGCGGTCAGGAAATCATCGAGCACTGGGTGCTGTCGCTGGGCCTGACGCCGAT
>CAMBCD010000222.1 GCA_945863085.1 Bordetella parapertussis | reverse complement strand
CGGTTGCGCCAGCGGTACATGCAGCACGGAAAAATCGCCGGCATTGGCTGCATCGCTGTAAAGCGGCAGATCAACGCTGAGGCCCAGTACGCGTGCCCGGTCGCGCAGCAATGCCTGGTCGGCGATGACCACCACCCGCGCCGGCAGTCGGCGCTGCGCCAGCATCACGCAGAGATCGGGACCAATGCCCGCAGGCTCACCCGCGGTGACGGCGACCAGAGGCTGTCGGGAGGGGGTGGGCACGGGACATCGCCTGTTAAGTTATTGTTTTTATTGCCTATTCCAGGCGTTTTTCGACATAGGCGCGGTCGCGCAACTGACGTACCCATTCCTGGTAAGCCTCGTCGGTCTTGCGCTCGCGCAAGGCCTGGCGCGCGTTCATACGCTGGCCTTCGCGCGTCATGTCCTGGCTGCGGCGTTCCTGCACTTCGATCAGGTGCCAGCCGAAGGGACTGCGTACCGGCGCGCTGATTTCACCGATTTTCAAGGCGTTCATCGCCTGTTCGAATTCCGGCACGGTATCGCCGGGATTCAGCCAGCCCAGGTCGCCGCCACGCGCCGCACTGCCGTCTTCGGAACGGGCGCGCGCCAGTTCGGCGAAATCGGCCTTGTTGTCGAGGCGCTCCTTCAGCGCCAGCAGACGGTTGCGCGCCTCGGTTTCCGCCACCAGTTCGTTGGTCTTGATCAGGATGTGGCGCGCACGGGTCTGCTGCACGATGATCGGCGCCTGTCCGCCGCGCCGCTCATTGAGTTTAAGGATATGAAATCCGTTCGGGCTGCGCAGCAGTTCACTGAGCTCCCCGGCTTTCAGCGGCCGCAGCGCCTCAAGGAACAAGCCGGGCATGCGGCTGCTTTCGCGCCAGCCGATCAGTCCGCCCTGCAATGCTTCGGGCGCGTCGGAAAATGTCGCAGCGACCTGGCGGAAATCCGCGCCGCTCTTCAACTGCGCCAGCGCCTGTTCGGCACGCGTGCGGCGGGTCTGCAACTGCTCCGGCGTGGCGTTTTCCGGCACGGTGACGAGGATGTGGGAAATATTGTACTCATCGTTGCGGACCTGGGTCTGCTGGGCCTGAATGAAATTGTCGATTTCGGATTCGGTGATGACGATTTTCTGCGCGACTTCACGTTCACGCAGCCGCGACAGCGTGATTTCATTGCGGATGTCTTCGCGGAATTTTTCATACGGGATGCCGTCTTTATCCAGTGCCGCACGCATTTGCATCGGCGACAGTTTGTTTTCATCGGCGATCCGCGCCAGTGCACGGTCGAGTTCGGCATCATCGACACGCATGCCGATGTTGCGCGCGTGCTGCATCTGCACGCGATCGGTGATCAGGCGTTCGATCAGCTGGCGTTCAATGGCTTCCCGTGTCGGCGGCGGGGTGCCCTGCCGCCGCAGCTGGCGAAAAGCGAAGTCGACGCGGGCGCTGAGTTCCTGCTGGGTGATGACTTCGTCGTTGACGACCGCGACAATGCGGTCCAGCGTGACGATTTGCCGCGGTTTTGCGGTTTGCTGGCTCCAGGCGGAGGCGCCGGGCAGCAGGGCTGCCAGCAGGGCGCAGGACAGCAGGATTCGGAGTGGCATGCAGGATCCAGACATTTCAGATGTACCTAAATTACTTAAACGGACCTAAACGGAGAAGGCCGGCCCCAAGCCGGCTAGAACAATCCCGGTACATTGTATTCGACCGGCGTGGTGGAGCGGGGATCAAACTGTTTGTACCCGCTGATGTTCCGGCGCAGGACTTCCAGCGGACTGGTGCCGATGCGCGACAGGCCGGAGAGTTCGAGCTGGATGAAAATCGAGGTGCTGGCATCGTCGGTGGTCGTGGCAAAACGGTGGCCGGCGATGCGCAGCGCCCAGCAGCGGTCGCTGTATTCGAAGCCGGCCAGTGCTTCCAGCGTGCGGTTGTCCTTGATCGAAAAATTCCAGCGGGCGACGGCAGTCCAGCGGCCGTCGATCGGCCATTGAGTGGATACATCGACCTGCTGCAGGGTGTTGACGGTTTCGCGGTAGGCGAGATTCACCACTTTGCCGGCCTGCGGCTGGTAGCGTACGGCAATGTTGAATTTCTGGGTTTGTTTCTGGTCGGTGTTGTATTGCCAGCCGGCGTCACCGGTCCAGTTCTTCGCGATGTTGCCGCTGATGGCCGCCAGCAAATCCGATGAGTTGCTGTCGCTGGCGCGCGGGGCCACACCCGGCACGGTGACCTGCTGCGACTGGAAATAAAAGCGCTGCGCTACGGCGGCGCGCAGCCGTTCAATGCCGTTGTCGGAGTCGATGAACCGGGTGCTGGCACCCAGCGTCAGCTGGTTGGCGTCGTTGATGCGATCCTGTCCGCTGAACTGGTTTTCAGTGAAGATGGTCGCGAAATTGATGTCCTGCAGGCCGCTTTCGAAATTCGGCAGCCGGCTCTGGTCCTTGTAGGGGATATAGACGTAATAGGCCTTGGGCTCCAGCGTCTGTATCAGTTTTTGGTCGCGAGCCAGCATTTCGCGCTCAAAAACGAGGCCGCTGTCAACGCTGAATATCGGCAGGCTGCGGGTGGCGTCCGGCAGCCTGGTCGTATTGTTGTTGCCGATTACATAATGAGAAAAGTGCGCGCCGATTTTTGGCGTGACATAGGCGTAAGCGTTCTGCAGTGGTAGTGCAAAATTCGGATAGACCATGGTACGCTGGCCGTTGACCAGGGTTGGATGCTCGAATGCAGTAAAACTGCTGAGCATGTCAAAGTCCCCCCAGCGCGTCAGGCGCTGGGCCAGCAGCGTGAGTTGCGGCTCGCGGTTGTAGGGTGCTGTCAGCGGCGCCTGGGGATCAGTCTGCAGTGTCTGCCAGCGTTGCTCGAGCGCCGAGAAATTGTAGGTGCCGCCATTACCCCAGAGACCGCTGCGCGCCAGCGTCAGGTCGTTGGTCAGGAAGGCCTGGGAAGTCACCGCCACCTGTGTCGACAGGTCGGTGAAATACTTGCCGTCGGACACACGGTTGATGTTGAGGGTGCTGTTCCAGGCGTTGCCCAGCGCCTGCTGGTGTTTGGTGAACAGCCCCCAGCGATCACGGTCAATCTGCCGGTCGTTGGCGAGCATTTCCGCCCGCAGCTCACCGCGTCCGCCCGAATTCAGGTAGCGGAACTCGCTGCCCAGTTGCAGCCCGCGCTTGGTCATGTAGCGCGGGAAAAGCGTGGCGTCCATCTCGGGCGCGATGTTCCAGTAAAAAGGCGCGGTGAACTCGAGGCCAGTCGTATTGGAGGTGCGGTAACTCGGGGTCAGGAATCCGGATTTGCGCTCCTGGTGCAGCGAGAACGACAGGTAGGGCGAGTAAAAAATGGGTACATCGAAAAACACGATGCTCGCGTCGCGGGCGATGCCGACATCACGGTTGCGATCGATGTCGAGCTGGTTGGCGCGCAGGAACCACGCATCGTTGCCGGGCTCACAGGTGGTGTAGCTGGCGCTCTGCACGCGATACTGGCCCGGGCCCTCGAACAGCAGCCGCTCAGCTGTGCCGCGGCCATCGGTCTCCCCCCGGCGTGTGCTGCCGCTGGTGATCGGGCCGGTCTCGGGCGTGCTCATCAGCATGTAGCTCGGGCGGTCCATGTGGCCGCGATCGGTGGCCATTTCGTAGCGCAGCGCCTCGCCTTCGAGGATTTCGCGGTTCTGCTCGATGCGGACCTTGCCTTTTGCGGTGAGGACGTCCGTAGGCGTGTCGTGGCGTATCCAGTCGGCATGAAAAGCCTGGCCGCGCTTGCGCAGCCGTGCGTCGCCGAAGGCTTCGATTTCCCTGTCCTGGGTGCCCTGGATGCGGTCGGCCTCCATGAACAACGGGACGACATCGCTGTTGTCAGGGGGAATCAGCAGCAGTCCGGGCTGTGGTTTGAGTTTCAGGCCTTCATCGGCGCCGGCCAGCAATGGCAGCGCACACAGAATGGCGAGTGCAATCCGGGATTTTCGGGAAAATCGGTGGAGGGGCATCGGGGGGAGGTGTCAGGCGAAGTGCTAAAATCTCACAATTCACTGCCCGAAGCAACGCTTGAAACCATCCTCTGCGGCCGGACGCGATGAGCGTCTTGAGCAACTCCGCGCGTGGCTTGCCGGCCCGCTGGCTGGAGCTGCATTTTCACTCGCACCGGCCTCCGCCGACGCGAGTTTCCGCCGCTATTTCCGCGTTACGCTGGACAGCGGCACACGCATCGTGATGGATGCGCCGCCAGAGCGCGAGGATTGCCGTCCCTTCGTTCAGGTGGCGCAGCTGATGCATGATGCCGGACTGCATGTGCCGGAAGTGCTGGCCGCGGATCTGGCCCAGGGTTTCCTGCTGCTGACGGATCTCGGCGACACCACTTATCTGAAGGCCTTGAACGAAGAGAATGCTGCGGCATTGTTCGGCGATGCCATTACCGCGCTGATCGCCTGGCAGCGCGCCAGCCGGCCGGGGGTGTTGCCGCCGTACGACCGCGCCTTGCTGCAACGGGAAATGGATCTGTTTCCCGAGTGGTATGTCGGCCGCCACCTTGGCCTTACGTTGTCGGATGCGCAGCGCGCGACGCTGACGGGAATCAACAAGCTGCTGGCCGACAGCGCGCTGGCGCAGCCCGCGGTGTACGTGCACCGTGATTACATGCCGCGCAACCTGATGGTGTCCAGGCCGAATCCCGGCGTGCTCGATTTTCAGGACGCGGTGTACGGCCCGATCAGTTATGACGTCGCATCATTGTTTCGTGACGCCTTCATCAGCTGGCCGGAGGAACGTGTCATCGACTGGGTCGCGCGTTACTGGGAACAGGCGAAACGGGCGCAATTGCCGGTCGATGCCGATTTCGGCGAGTTTTACCGCGCGCTGGAATGGATGGGCCTGCAGCGCCACCTGAAGGTGCTGGGGATTTTCGCGCGCATTTGTTATCGCGACGGCAAACCCGCCTACCTCGAAGATGCGCCGCGTTTTCTCGCTTATGCACATGCAGTGTGCGCGCGGTATATCGCGCTGAAGCCGCTGGCTCAGTTGCTCGACGAATTCGAGCAGCGCCGGCCGCAGGTCGGTTACACCTTCTGAGCGCCTCGTGATGAAAG
>CAMBCD010000221.1 GCA_945863085.1 Bordetella parapertussis | reverse complement strand
ATTTAAATCTCACAGCCCCAAAAGCACGAACACCACATACTGCTAACGCGGGAACCGCTGACTTTCAAGCACTTGAAACCAAACACGCGTTGCCGTTATACGTAATGCCCGTGACAGCGTCAAGCGCATTGTGGAACCCGATTACAGGGCAAAATAAATATCAATAAAATCAATTACTTATAAACTTTTTGGCAAACTCCCGCGCCGCATTAGCGTCGATTTTTTCGAGACGGGCATGCACTTCGCGCACCCGGGGCCGTTGATTTTGAAGATAAAACGCATTGCCCAGCAGCTGCAGCGACGGTACATGGTCGGCACGCAACCGTAATGCCCCCTGCGCCGCCTCGACCGCGCGATCATACTGGTTCAGTGCCAGATAGGTGCGGCCGGCGCCCAGCCAGGCGTCCTGGTTATTGCCGTCCAGCTTCAATGCCTGGTTGTAGGCCACGATGGCACGCCGCGGCCGGTTGACCAGCCGATAGGCCTCACCCAGCGCGATCCAGCCCGTCACCCCGGCCGGCACTGCGCGCACCCATTGTTGCGTCACCGCCAATAATCCGACCCAGTCTTTTTTGGCACGCAATTCGGCGCTGCGCGCCTGCCATCGTTCATTGACGCTGTCACGGTTGACCAGCGTCAGTTGCGAACCGCTGCGTGCGGCAAGTTCGATGATCCAGGACGCGGGCAGCGCAAAATTCAGATTCTGGCCTTCGGCAAGGATGAATGCCGTCAAACCGACCAGCCGCCCTTCCACATCAAACAGCCCGCCACCGCTGGAACCCGATGAAATGGGCGCCGAAGTCTGGATGTAATGGGCGCCCTCCATTTCACGGATGCTGGAAACCAGTCCCTCGCTGATCGTCAGGTCCAGTCCCTCGGGAGCGCCGATGGCATACACGCGCTGGCCGACACGCAAACGGCCCGTGTACAAAGGCACACGCGGCGCCTGCAGTCCCGCGACTGCGAGTTCGCACAGGTCACGGTCCACGTCGGCCACCCGCACTTCGCCTTTCAGTATTTCACTGCCGCTCATCACCGACAGGCGTTGGCTGCCTTCGACCACATGACAGTTGGTAATCACCGTATTCGGCGCCGTCACCACGCCGCTGCCCAGGTTGGCGACATTATCGGCCGCGTCGTAAGCCTGGATGGTCACAATGCTCCGCGAGACATCCTGGAATATCTGCTCCGGGGTTTTGCCCTGGACCGCCAAGGGCGTTACGACCACGCACCACAGTGCTGCACTGATGAATCTCTTCACCCGACTCTCCTGAAATTACTGCCGGACACGATGGCAAACAATGTCTTGTGCCCGATTATGCCCCGCACAACCCGGCGCACCAATACGCCATTTATCCGGCTGGTATTTATCCGCCCGGAGCGTATTCACCCCTTATTTATCCGCCCCGTATTTATTTTCCCAGCACCAGCGCGCGCACTGCGTCACGCCTGGGCAATGCCTTGCGCGACAGTCGCAGGTAGCGGATGCCTGCCTGGGAAAAAGTCCGGGTCTTGAAGTCCTGGACAGGCGTCATCGCCACCGGTTCCTGCGCCGGCAAATCACTCACCGTCACCGGCTGCAGCGCCTTGTTGCAGACCACGAAATCCACCGTGTACTGGGCAAGACTGCGCAGCCGCTGTTCCCGCTCGCTGCCGGTAATCTCCGCCGGAACATCCAGCACTTGCGCCAACCCGACCCCGGGCATCACCTCGTGATCGGACAAACCGTTTTTCAGCAGATAATAGAGAACGGTCTGTGCGGGATCGAGCAAGCGCTCGCGTCGCGCAAAACCGGCGCGCGGAACCAATGGCGCTGCGACTGGTGCGGCAGCCGGAACCACCGCCGGATCCGCAGTCGAGGAAACCACGATTTCCTGCCAGCGTGCATCCGACACATTGTCCCGCGCCGCCATCCTGCCGCGGTGATGCCACCACAAAATCGGGATCGCAACGAACGGCGCCAGCAGCAGCAAGTACAGGATCGCTTCCATGATCCGGCTATCAGTCCGTTGAAAAAGTGATGCGCGAGCGCGTAGGGAGTGTAGCGACCAAGCGCACACGCGTACCGATCGTTACTTTAACGGGAGTCGAAAAATCTTGTGTGTCAGCGAATGGCATCAATTTGGAGAATTTCAACAAACGGCTACCCGCGAACTCAGGACAGGGGCGGCGCCGGCGTCCGAAGACGTGTGCGGCGACGGTCCAGCCACCAGGCAAACACCGGCAGCATGAAAAATCCTCCCGGCATCACCACCAGCACCAGATAAGGACTCAGCCGCGACAAGCGCCCGAGATGGCCGCGCAGCTCCGTACGCTCCTCTGCTGTCCAGCGCTGGCCGTTACGCGGCTTCATCAGGATGGGCACCAAACCGCGCGTCTGCTGCATTTCGGTGAGTAAACGCTGTTTTTCACGTTGCGTCAGGCCACTGACGGATTCGTAAGTACGGCGGGCATGGTGGCGTATGACTTGTAGCGGCGGCATTGAACTGCGGGAAACTTTTGGAGGTCAGGAGACCGCCTGATAATAAAGGTTTTGCGGATGATTGGCTTGGGCAAAAAAGAACCATCGCTCGGCCAGCAGGCCGCCGGACTGCACGGCGCAGGCCAGCCACAGCAGGAACGGTGCCGGCATCACCAGGACCGCGGTCAGCAGCAGCACCGGGATCACGAAGGCGCAAGCGAGGAAACCCCATTTCACCGCGCGCAATGCCCCCGGGCTGCGGCCGTGAAAAAATTCACGGGTATTGAACGACCCGCCCATGAAACCCTGGGATTTCTGCGCGATTTTCGGATGTTTGATTCCGATCGCCGTCTGCAGGCTGGAACGCGGCTTCAACCGGGAATTGCGTTGCAGCGAGATCACGCGGGTCACCATTCCGGCGACGGTCAGCGCGATCGCCGAAGCCACTACGCAAGCAGTGAATGTTTCGCCCCGTTGCCCGGCCAGCGCCGCCGCCAGCGTCACGCCGGAAGCACAGCCAAGGATGGTGAAATTGACCAGGGTCAGTGGCGAGGCCCATTCCTGCAGAAACTTGATGCAGGCGTAAATCATGCCCGTGCACAGGAACAGGCCCAGGCACAGCAGCACACCCGCAATCCCCGGCAGCAAGGTGCCGGACATACCCTGCCAGTGCATCCAGCCATAGGCAGCCACCGCCACCATGAACGCCGGCAGCACGATGACCTCGCGTGACAGCCAGGAGGTACGCCACATCGCCGCCGCGCGCCAGGCCCGCTCCGGATGGCCGAGGTGGAAAAACGAGGCCAGCAGTCCACCGGCCAGCAGCAGCAAAACCAGTGCACTCCCGGTCGGGTAAAACCCCGGCGATGGTGCCGCCGCCATGCCGGCAGCCACCACTGTTTCAATCACAAACAGCGCGAGGAACAAACCCTGCCCGGCACCGATCAGCACGGTCAGCAGGATGACCGAGAACGCCGGATTCATGTCCTGTTCCCGCTTACCATGAAGTCACGTCATCCAGCGACGGATCCTTGACGCCGGGCCGCGGCAGGCGGCCGTCGATTTTCAGCGGATTGTCGGCGCGCTCGAGTTCGTCCTCATGGATGCGCATTTCCGTCCTGCGCCGCGGCAGGTAATGATTGGCCGGCTGGGTGCCCCATTCCGGCATCAATGCGTAACCGGAATTCTCGCGGATGGCTTTGGACACCACCGACTCTTCATCGTGGATGTCGCCGTAGAGCCGCGCATTGGTCGGACAGGCCAGTACACAAGCGGGTTTGCGCTCGGATTCCGGCAGCTTCGCATCGTAAATGCGGTCCACGCACAGGGTGCATTTTTTCATCACCTTCTGGTGCTCGTCGATTTCGCGCACGCCATACGGGCAGGCCCAAGCACAGTACTTGCAGCCGATACATTTGTCGTAATCGACCAGCACGATGCCGTCTTCCGGACGTTTGTAGCTGGCCCCCGTCGGGCATACCGGCACGCAGGGCGGATCCTCGCAATGCAGGCAGGATTTGGGAAAGTGCACGGTCTGCGTATTCGGGAATTCACCGACCTCGAAGGTCTGCACTCGATTGAAAAACGTACCGGTCGGATCCTTGTCGTACGGGTTGTCATCCGACAGGAAGCCGGCTTCACCAGAGGTATTCCATTCCTTGCAACTGGTGACGCAGGCATGGCAGCCGACGCAGACGTTGAGATCGATGACCAACGCGAGCTGGGTCATCGCGAGCACTCCCCTGACCAGGGTATTTTTGATTTCATCACTTGTAATCCCCCTTACCGGCCACAAACGCCTGCCACAGTTTTCTCACCTTGCTGGTTCCGGGTGCGGCAGGCAGCGGTGCAAACTGCGGCGAGGTTTCCTCAGGCTCCCCGGCATCGGCCTTGCGGATGCGCACGCGCACGTCATACCAGCCCGCCTGACCGGTCACCGGGTCGGAGTTGGACATACGCCCCCCCCCGGCTGCCGGCAGTTCATCGGCAATCACATGGTTCAGCAAAAAACCGCGTTGCGCTTCGTTGGCATCCGGCGCGAGATGCCATGCCCCCTGCGCTTTGCCTATGGCATTCCAGGTCCACACGGTGCCCGGCTCCACCGCCTCGCTGACCCGGCACATGCAGCGCACACGGCCGTGCATCGACTCGACCCAGATCCAGTCGTCATCGGCGATGCCATGGGATGTTGCAGTTTTTACGTTTATAAACAAATAGTTATGAGCGTGTATCTGGCGCAGCCAGGCATTCTGTGAATCCCAGGAGTGATACATCGCCATCGGGCGCTGGGTAATTGCCGCCAGTGGATACTCTGCGGTATCGGTCGCCTGCACGTCCAGCGGCGCGTAATAAAACGGCAGGGGATCGCAGTACAGGGCGATACGTTCCCGCAGGTGCGCCGGCGGACGCCGCGCGGATTCACCGCGCCCCTCGGCCGCCATGCGGAATTTCTGCAGCACCTCGGAATAGATCTGGATCACGATGGGATCGGTGTAGCGGCGCACCCGCGTACGCTGCGCCCACTCGTGGTAGCCCTGGTTCCAGTTGCGCATGTACTGGTACGAACGCGGCAGACGCTGGTGAAACACGCAGTTGTTCTTTTCGTACAT
>CAMBCD010000220.1 GCA_945863085.1 Bordetella parapertussis | reverse complement strand
GCCAAAGCGGGTTTTGGCTTCGTTGGCGGTATAGGTTTTCATGATTGCTTGCTCCTGCTCAAAAATTCACCAGCTCATTTTGATTAAATCGTTCGATTTGGTCAAATCAAGCGAAAAACGATCTCGGAAATATTATAAGTTATTGTTTTTATTGATATTTTTATATCCCGTCACAGACAGAATTATGCCCGACACACTTGACCCGCAGCAGCGTCACCCCGGGGCGAGCCGGGATAACAGACCGGGCATAAGTAAAAAACCGGGGACTTGCCCCGGTTTTTTTATTGACTGCGGTAGCAACGGTTACTTCTTCTTCACCGCTTTTTTCTTCGCCGGCGCTTTTTTGGCCACCGCCTTTTTCGCGGCTGCTTTCTTCACAGTCTTGCCTTTGGTTTTGCCACCCACCGCTTCCTTCGCCGCACTGCGCCCGGCAATCCGTCCGAACACCGCACCCGACATCAGCCCTGTCCCCAGCGCATAGTTGTAATGAAACAGTCCGCCGACCATCTCGCCACAAGTGTAGAGGCCGGGGATGTGTTTCCAGCCGGTGGAGATGACGCGCGCGTCCTTGTCGATCTTGAGACCGCCGAAGGTGAAGGTGATGCCGCCGGTGACCGGCCAGGACACATAGGGCGGCGTGTCGAGTTTCTGCGCCCAGTTGGTTTTCGGGGGCTCGATGCCTTCGGTATGCAGGCCGTCGAGCACCGCGGCATTGAACGGTCCGCCGTGGCCGCAGGCGGCGTTGTATTCCTTCAGCGTCTGCATCGCCTGTGCCTGGTCGACCTTGAGTTGCTTGACCAGGCCTTCCAGCGTGTCGGAGCGGAAGGGTTCGCTGCTCGAATAACGCGGCTCCAGCAGGTGCATGGTCTTGGCGTCGAAGATCTGGTAGACCATGCCCTTCGGCTGCTTGAGGATCAGGCCGCCGTACTTGGCATAGGTGAAGGCCTGGAAATCAACGGCCTCGTCGATCCAGCGTTTGCCTTCGACGTTGATCATCACGCCGTACGGATAGGACAGGCGGTTGGTTTTATCAGTCAAGTCGCGCCGGCCGTAATCGGGCGCGTCGGTAACGATCGGCGTCGCGTGGCAGCCACCCCAGTGGCCCCAGGGCATGGCACCCGCTTCGATCGCCATGCGCAGGCCGTCGCCGTAGTTGAAGTTGGAACCGCGCACCTTGGCGTGGCCCCATTCCTGGCCGAGGAAATGCGTGCGCCATGCGGGATTGGTCTCAAAACCACCGCTGCCGAGAATGACCGCTTTCGCCTTGAGGGTCTGCAGGCCTTTTTCTCCGCGCACTTTCACGCCGCGCACTGCGCCCTGCCCGTCCATCGCCAGATCCAGCACATGCGCTTCATAACGGATTTCAATACCCATTTTTTCGCAGGTCTGGAACCACTGCTTCGACAGGCCGACACCTTCGTGCACGGTGCGGATGATGGCACCGCGCGGCCATTTGATCTTGTCGCCGACCTTGATGCCCATCACCGACTTGGCGAGTTCAAAGTGGTGCTTGCCGACATCCTGCAGCCAGCAGGTGGTGTCGTAGGATTCATCGATCATCAGCTTCGACAGTTCCGGATCGGTTTTGCCTTCGGTGACACGCATCAGATCTTCGGTGAAGGCTTCGTGCGGATACACCGGCACGCCGCTGCGGAACCCGGGGTATTCGTCTTCGGCGTTCGGCACGAAGCGGTCGAGTTCATCGACGTGGTTGAACACAAACCGGAAAATCGCACCGCTGAAATGGGTGTTGCCGCCGCGTTGCGCCTTGGGGGCTTTTTCCAGCAACAGTACTTTTTTTGCGCCGTTTTCGCGCGCCGACACGGCGGCTGCGCAGGCCGCGTTGCCGCCGCCGACGACGATGACGTCATAATCCATTTATTGGACTCCTGATGGGTGGTTCCGGGTATCCGAGCGAAAAATCACCGGATGCCTGATGCGTTTGCATCATCGCCTCCTCCAGTGCTTCACCAGCAATTCCAGTATGCGGCGACGGCGGAAACAGTGTCAAGGAAGGGGCCGCGGCCCTGCGTTTGATATGTGGACTAAACAATGCGCAGCAAGGTGACATCGCAGCGCGCTGGGTTAAACTGCGCACAGCAACGAGGAGACCCACCATGAACGACGACCGTCGCGCCACCGCCGCGCACACACTTGCGCCCGCACCCGCGCCTACCCTGGAACTCGCCGCCTGGATCAGCGGCCTGAAGTACGAAGACATTCCTGCGCGCACGCGCGAAGTCGTGCGCATCGCCATCCTCGACACGCTGGGCTGCGGCATCTACGGATTCGGCACACCCTGGGCCGGCATGATGCTGCAATGGGCGCGCGCCGGCAGCAGCGGCAAGGGTGATGCAACAGTCTGGGGCGATAAAAGCCCGTCGCTGCGCGTCGCCGATGCGGCGATGGTCAACGGTTCCGCCGCGCACGCTTTTGAACTCGACGATTATCACAATGCCAAGCTGCACGCTGGCGCGATTGCCGTGCCCGCAGCACTGGCGATGGGCGAAAAACTCGGCTCCGACGGTAAAGCCATCATCACTGCCATCGCCGCCGGCTACGAAACCATGATCCGCTCCAGCCTCGCCTCGAATCCGTCGGCGACCCGGCTGCGCGGCTGGCACATCACCGGCATCTATGGCCCCTTCGCCGCCGCCGCGGCCTGCGCGTCGCTGATGAAGCTCAATCCCGAGCAGACCGCCTGGGCGCTGGGCCTCGCCGGCACGCAGGGCGCCGGCACCTGGGCCTTCAATGCCGACGGCACCATGAGCAAACGTTTCCACGCCGGCAAGGCCGTGCACTCCGGCGTGCTCGCCGCAGAACTCGCGGCCATGGGTTACACCGGTCCGACGCAGATTTACGAATTCGAGGACGGCGGCGTGCTGAAGGCGCACTCCGACAACAGCGATGTCACGCTGCTCACTCGCGACCTCGGCCGCGTCTGGCACACCGACACCAATTCAATCAAGCCCTACTCCTGCTGCGGCAGCACGCACGCCTATATCGACGCAGCACTCGCGGTGCGCAAAAAAATCGGCGCGCCCTGGAATGCCCAACAACGCGTCAAGGTCGGGCTGTCGAAGGTGGTCGACGTGCAGTGCGGATTCAACTACGCGCCGGGCAGCGCGCTGAATGCGCAGATGAGCCTGCGTTACGTGATCGCCGCAGCACTCGCCGACGGCCAGGTGCTGCCGCCGCAGTTCACCGCCGAACGCATGGGGGATCCGGCCCTGGTGAAACTCGCGGCACAACTCGAATGTGAACACGATCCGAAACTCGATGCGCTGTACCCGAAACATTTCGCCGGCTGGGTCGCCGCCGAGAAGGACGGGCAGTGGGTGCGCGAGGACATCCTCAACCCTACTGGCTCGGTCGACAACCCGGTCGACGCCAAAGGGGTCACCGAAAAAATCCGCGGCATCCTGCCGGATGCGCCGGTGGATGCGATCGCCAAGATTGCGCTGAACATCGAGAACCATTCCGTGCGTGAACTGCTGGCGCTGGCGGCGCAACGGACTTGATTTGATGCACCTGACCGCACTCGGCTGTCATTCCGGCGCAAGCCGGAATACAGCGTCCTTGACTGACTTACTTCCTGGATTCCGGCTTCCGCCGGAATGACGAGTCTTTATTTCCACATGAAACAAAACTAATCACCATGACAATGACCAAAAAAATTGCAGTCCTGGGCGTGGGCGCGATCGGCAGCAGCATCGGCGCCGACCTGACCCAGGCCGGTTTTGACGTGACGCTGATCGACCAGTGGCCGGCGCATGTCCGGGCGATGAAAAACAACGGGCTGCAGGTGCAGTTCAAGGACTCGCAGTTCCAGGTGCCGGTGAAGGCATTGCAGCTGTGCCACATGGCCTCGGCCAGGCTGCAGTTCGACATCGTGTTCCTCGCCTGCAAGTCCAACGACACGCGCTGGATGGCCGAGTTCATCAAGCCCTACCTGAAAGCGGACGGCGTCATCGTCGGCACCCAGAACGGCATGAACGACGACGCCATCGCCTCCATCATCGGCCGGGAGCGTGTCATCGGTTGTGTGGTCGAACTGCAGGCGGAACTGTTCACGCCGGGCCAGATCCAGCGCAACACCACGCGCAAGGGCACCTGGTTCAGCGTCGGCGAGCTCGACGGCAGCTACACGCCGCGGGTCAAGGAAATTGCCGCGATCATGGCCAAGGTCGGCCGCTGCGAGGTCACCAACAATATCTACGGCGCGAAGTGGACCAAGCTGATCGCCAACACAATGACCATGGGGCCGTTCAGCCTGCTTGGGCTGCGCAATTACGAAGCCTGCGCCCTGCCCGGCATGTTCGACATCTCGGTACAGCTCGGGCGCGAATCCATGGCGGTGGGCGCTGCGCTGGGCTACCGCATGGAACCGCTGTTCGGGCTGCGTGCCGATGAATTTGCAGGCTCCAGCGACGAGAACCTGATCACCACGATGAAAACCCTGATGTCGCATGTCGGCGGCGGCCGCACCGCGCCGATCCACGACCACCTGAAGGGCCGCAACAGCGAAATCGAATACATCAGCGGCCTCGTTGCGCGCAAGGGACGTGAACTGGGCATCGCCGCGCCGGCCAACGAAGTGGTGACCGCCCTCGACGGCCGGATCAACCGCGGCGAAATCACCATGGATGCCGCGAATTATTCATTGCTGCAGGCCGGGGTGGGTAGCGCGGTATCCTGAACAACGACAATATCAATCCCGGAGGGGGAAACCATGCATAAAAAAATCATCCATACCCTGCTGTGCACGGCCCTTGCTGTCGCAGGCAGCGCCGGCGCCGCCACATTCCCCGAACGCCCGGTGCGCCTGGTCGCGGCCTCCGCCGCGGGCGGCGGCACCGACATCATCGCCCGGCTGTTCGCACAAAAACTGACGGAGGTCTGGTCGCAGCAGGTCATCGTCGACAACCGCCCCGGTGGCGGCGGCGTGATCGCCACCGACGTCACCGCCAAGTCCGCGCCCGACGGTTACACGCTGCTGCTGCAGAGCGTGGGCATTTCCTATGCGCCGGCGCTGTACAAAAAACTGCCTTTCGACGTCAAACGCGACATCGTC
>CAMBCD010000219.1 GCA_945863085.1 Bordetella parapertussis | reverse complement strand
TTCTAGTCCCAGGCCAGTAACTTACCGGACACCAGCCGGTTATCGAGTGTTCTGATTCCGGCGATGCGGCGGCCGGCACTGCCCAGCAGCGTCAGCGTGACTGCCATTCCGATGTTGACCAGGCTGATCTGGTAGCCGATCAGCGAGGGGTCAAAGCCGTAATCACCGGCCACTGCCGGCGCTACCGCTGGCAGTACCAGCGTAGCCATCGAGGCGAAGGTGTGACCGGCCAGCAGCGCGAGCAGCGGAAAAGCGAATTGCGGCCGGTTGCTCACATTCTCCTGGTCGCGGCCCGTTTTTACTCCAGGGTTATCTTGGCGTCACGGGTGATCGTAGCCCAGCGGGCCGTATCTTCGCGAATGAACCGAACAAATTCCGCACTGGAAGTACTGCCTGCCGGGACGATGCCGGCGGCGTTCTGGCGCTGCTTGACCTGGGGCGCCAAAGAGGCCTTGTTGATTTCGACAAACAGTTTTTCAGTAACCGCCCGTGGTGTTTTGGCCGGCGCGAATATGCCGTTCCAGTTGCTGACGCCAAATCCCGGAACGGACTCCGAGATTGCCGGCAGGTCCGGCAGCAGGGATTGGCGTTTGGGCGTGGCGACAGCCAGGGCACGCAGACGTTTGCTCTGGATGTGCGGCACCGCGGTCACATAGGTGGCAAACATGACCTGGATGTCACCGGATATCAGGTCTACCAGGGCGGGACCGCCGCCTTTGTAGGGTACGTGCGCCATGCGCACGTCTGCCAGTCGCTGGAAGAATTCACCGGCC
Source organism: Bordetella parapertussis (assembly GCA_945863085.1). The sequence goes on along the minus strand of CAMBCD010000219.1, from coordinate 4,303 downwards.
AGATGGTCAAGCTGTCCGGGCCCCGAGCTGCCGAAACGTACCGCGACAGGCTGTTTTTTAGCCCAGGCGATGAATTGCGGAACACCGCCGGCACCTCCAATCGACGGATTGATGACCATGACATTGATCAGTTCGGCGGCCATGGTGATGGCCACAAAATCGCGCTCCACGTCGTACGGCAGTTTCTTGTAAATCGCGGGACTGATCGCCAGCGGGCCCACGCCGCCGACCAATAACGTATAACCGTCAGGTTCCGCTTTCACCAGCATCTCGGTGGCCAGTCGTCCGGCGGCACCCGGGCGGTTGTCGATGATTACAGGCTGCTTCAGTTGTATTGCAAGCTGATCGCCGAGCGAGCGTCCGATGGTGTCGGAGGCACCTGCGGCGGGGAAAGGGATCAGTACGCGGATGGGTTTCACCGGATAGGGCGTCTGTGCCTGTGCGGTCGTGACAATGGCCAGTGCAACCCAGATGAAAAACCTGATCAAGCGGCATTGATGCGACATGGCAACTCCTCCTTGGTCGAGCGCTGGTTTTTATGTGTACTGCTGTACTGCGGGTTTTAAACGATCAGGCGTTCTCCTGCGGGTGCAGCACGATCTTGTGCGCTTCGATGTTGCGTGCCTCAAGCAGCTTCAGGGCGTCTTCGGCGCGATTCAGCGGGAAGCGATGGCTGATGTAAAGATCGGGGTTGATCTTGCCGCTGCCGACAAGTTCCAGGCAGGGTTTGAACGCCTGGAAATTGCCGCGGGAGAAATTGAGATCGATTTCGCGATCCTTGATGTAGGCAATCGGGATGGTCGCCTTGTTCTCCGGGAAAGTGCCAACGACCGTGATCTGCCCGCCGCGTTTGACCATGCTCACGGCATCGGTGACAGTGCGTTCCTGCAGGCCGCCGACGCATTCAATCACCTTGTCGAAGCCATGGCCTGCCGTCAGTTCCAGCGCCCGCGCCCGCATGTCCGTGTCGCGTGCGTTGATCGAGGAATGGATGCCGAGTTCGCGCGCCTTGGCGAGTCGGTAGTCGAGAATGTCCGTAATGGTGACCTCTGCGCCCGCCAGTTGGGCAATCAGCGCCGCGCCCAGTCCGATGGGGCCGGCACCAATGACGGCGATCTTTTCGCCGGGTTTGGGCAGCACCCGGTGCGTTACCGCATGATAACTGATGCCCAGCACCTGCACGACGGAAGCCTGATCGTAGCTGACATTGTCCGGTAACGGATGCAGGTTGAAGTCCGGGACTGGCGCGTATTCCGCGTAGGCGCCGTCACGGTCAAATCCCATCGTGCGCAATTTTTCGCAGATGTTGCCGCGCCCGGCACGGCAGGGACCGCATTCACCGCATGCAAAATCGATGTCACAGCAGACGCGCTGGCCAACCCGGAAGCCACGCAGGTCCTTGCCGAGCGCGACTATTTCCCCGGCGAACTCGTGGCCGAGGATGCGCGGAAAAGTCAGGCGAGGGTGTTTGCCGTGGAAGGCATGCAGATCAGAGCCGCAGATAGAGCAGGCATGCACCCTGACCACCGCCTCACGCGGTCCTGGTGTCGGATCGGGTACTGTTTCGTAACGCAGGTCATTGCCGGCGCGGAGTATCGTGGCTTTCATCAGTCTTCTTTTGCTTATGGGAAAAATTCAGGCGATTTCGTGTTGTTTTATTGCGGCGCGCGTGGATGTGGCGGCCGGTCGGCGGCATCCGGCGCCTCCCGGGGTTTGTGTCCCTTGACCTGCGTTGCATGCAGTACGCGTCGCGCTACGGGGTTGAAGGCGCCGCGGCGATGCAATGTGCAGCGGTTGTCCCACATCACCACGTCGCCCTGGCGCCAGGCATGTGAAATCCGGAAGCGGGGCTGAGTGGCGTGTGCCCACAACGCATCCAGCAGGGCCGCGGATTCTTCCAGCGTACAGCCATTGACGTAATGCCGCGGCCGGCGACCGAGAAACAGGCTGTTGCAGCCGGTGTCGGGATGGGTCGAGACGATGGGGTGATCAGGCCCGTCGCCCAGTCGCGGATCGTCAACCGCAACCGCGCCGCGGCGCAGTTTTCGATTGGTGTCGTAGGCGGTGTCGTGTTTGATGGTGGCACCCATGACCCGTTTTCTGAGCGTATCCGGCAGCGTGGCGTATGCTGCATACATGTTGCAGAACTCGGTATTGGCGCCCTCGCCCTCCGGGGGTATTTCCACCGCGTACAGCATGCGCATGCCGGCAATGATTTCGCGGAATGAATAGTCGCTGTGCCAAATGACCTCACCATCACCCAGCTGGCCCATGGGTGTGCCATCGACGCGGACATTGGAAACGACCGTGATTTCGGGGTGAGCATTGCGATGTTCGACTGCCTGCGCAGTGACCGGTGGCAGTTCAAATTCGCCGAAACGGCGGGCCACGGCCACCATGTCACCATCACTCAGTTGCTGACCACGCAGCAACACCAGCAGGTGATCAAGATATGCCTGGTGCAGGATGCGGAAACTGCCCTCGTCGAGCCGGCGCAGGTCGAGCCCGCGGATCTCCGCGCCCATGGCGCCGGGCAACGGTACGATTTCAATCGTCCCGATCTGTCCGCTGATCACGGGTCGTGTGGCGTGTGATGGTGCTGTAACGGCAGTCATTGCAGGGTTCTCCTCCGACAAAGGCATACGGCGCAATTATTAACGCCGACCTTTTATGTTGGCAAGCATGGCGATAGTTGCGACGCAGGGTTCTTAATGTGGAAACCAAGGCAGCATCGGTTCCTGGCCGGCGGGCAGGGCCTTGCGGCCGACGTTGAGGATCATCGCCAGCATCGCGTAATAGCCGGCGACCGCGATCAGTTCGATCACGCCCTGTTCGCCGAACACGCCGAGCGCGCGTTGATAAGTGGTGTCGCAGACGCTCTGGTTGTGCAGGGCTTCCGTAAGCATGTCGTAGAGTGCTGCCTCGTCTGCGGCCATGTCCTGAGGGCGGCATCCTTCGGCGATGGCCAGGGCCACGGCGGGGCTGAGTCCGGCTTTCATCGCATGTTTGTAATGCGACTGCCATTCATACTGTTGCGTCCAGTGCCGCGCCGCCATCAGCGTCGCCATTTCGGCGATGCGGCGGTCGAGCGGGCATTTGAAGCGCAGGTATTCACCGACCTGCTGCACCGTCTGCGCGAGGCCGGGGCTGCGCAGCAGCGCGAGAAAAGGACCGCGCACTTCACCGCGTGGACCGGAGGCGATGCTCACGGCGACTTTTTTCTGTTCTTCCGTCCATTGCTCCGGCGGAATCGCGGGAAAACGTTCAGCTGATATCCTGTTCATCCTGTAATCCTCATAAGTATTTGTTTTTATTAATATTTTTAAATCCGTTTTAAAACATCCACTGCCCACCGTTGACGTGGATGACCTGGCCGGTGATGAAGCCGCTGCCGGTACTGCAGAGGAAACGTACCGTTGCGGCGATTTCGCCGGATTCACCATAACGGCCCAGCGGAATGTGGTCGGAGGCTGCAGGCCGCGCGGCGCGGCCCGCAGGACGCGTGGTGTTGAAGTGTCCCGGCGACACGCAGTTGACGCGTATGCCCCTGGGCCCGAGTTCACGCGCCAGCGCGCGGGTCATGCCGGCGAGTCCGCTTTTGGCCGATGAGGCGTGCACCTTGCCGGCAGCGCCGGTCAGCGCGGTGTCACCGGCCAGCGTGATGATGTTGCCGCTGCCGGCGGCGATCATGCCGGGCAGCACGGCTTTCACGCAATGGAAGGAACCATCGAGAGAAATCGCCATCACCTGGCGCCATTCCTCAAAGGTCATTTCGGTGAACGGAATTTCGCGGCGCACCGATGCGTTGAGCACGAGGATGTCGATGACGCCGAGTTCAGCGGCGACTGCGGTGCACATCTGCTGCACGGCAGCGGCATCAGCGATGTCCGCGATATAGACTGCGGCAGTGCCGCCGGCGGCGCGGATTTCAGCGGCGACGGCTTCGGCTTCAGCGCGGGAGGCGCGGGTATTGATCGCGATTTTGGCGCCGGCCGCGGCCAGTTCCAGCGCAATGGCGCGGCCGATGTTTTTTGCCGCGCCGGTGACGAGGGCGACGCGGCCGGCCAGTTCAGGAGATGTGGTCATGCGAAAATTCCATGGCTGCAAAGAGTCGCAAGCATAACGGGGAACGCCGGGCCTTGCGACCGTCGATGGCCGCGGTCCATATGCTGTGACGCTGCGGTCAGGCTGGTATAGTTCACGCCCCGACTTTGACCGGAACCGGTCTGGAGAACCCATGAAATTGTTGACAGGCATTTTCGCGGCCATCCTCTGCGCACCGCTGCTTGCAGTGCATGCGGCA
>CAMBCD010000218.1 GCA_945863085.1 Bordetella parapertussis | reverse complement strand
TCCGAATCGGGATTGCCCAGCCGGCCCTTGAAATTGCGGTTGGCGCTGGAAATCACCACCTGCCTGTCGCCGGCAATGTAATGGCCGGTGATGTTGACGCAGGTGCCGCAGCCCGCCGCTTCCACCGAAGCGCCGGCAGTTGTAAGGATCTCGAACAAGCCTTCGCGCATCGCCGCAAGGTAGATGGCGCGTGACGCCGGCGTGACGATCATGCGCACGCCTTTCGCCAGCTTGCGGCCTTTGAGGATCGCCGCGGCCTGGCGGATGTCATCAAGCCGGCCGTTGGTGCAGGTGCCGATCAGCGCCACCTGGATTTTCTGGTTCACCACTTCGGGCACACCGACCACGTCGTCGATGTGATGCTGGCGCGCCACCTGCGGGGGCAGTTTCGCAGTGTCGATGACAATGCGCCGCGCGTAATTTGCGTGGGCATCGGCTTTCACCGGTTTCGGCGTGGCCGCGCCATGCGCCTTCAGCCACGCAAAGGTTTTTTCATCTGCCTCGAGCAGTGCCGCCTTGGCACCCAGTTCCGCCGCATGATTCGACAGGGTCATGCGGTCATCTATGGCCATCGCCGACACACCGGAGCCGCCATATTCCAGTGCCTGGTAATTCGCGCCTTCCGCGCCGAGCTGCGACAGCATGTGCAGCGTCACGTCCTTGGCCCAGACACCCGGCTGCAATGGGCCGTTCAATTCGATGCGGATGGTTTCAGGCACGCGGAACCACAGCTTGCCGGTCATCATCACCGCCGATACGTCCGTGCCTTCAACGCCGGTGCCGAAGGCATTGAAAGCGCCGTAGGTCGTGGAATGGGTATCGGTGCCGACCACCAGATCGCCGCAGGTCAGATGGCCGCCCTCGGGCAGCACCTGGTGGCAGATGCCGTCACCGACGTCGTAAATCGGTGAGCCGTGTTTTTCGGCAAACTCGCGCATCGCGACATGGGTATTGGCCGCCTCGATGTTCGGCGGCGGCGAATAATGATCCAGCACCAGTGCGGTGCGTTTGACATGGGGCAGTGCGAAGCCTGCCTGGCCGGCGCCCAGCTTTTCGATCATTTTCAGCGCATTGCCGGCGCGAGCATCATGGATCATCGAAAAATCAACATCCGCAACGACGATTTCACCGGCTTTTGCCGGTTTGCCGCCCGCGTGATTGCCAAGAATTTTCTCGGCAATGGTATGAGCCATCTGGCGTCCTCCTGAAGGAAAACCGCCGCGAGACCGATGGACGCGGCGAAGCTTTAAATTCTAACCCAGCGACCGCACGATCACGGGCAGTGGTTCACGATGTGAGCGGAGCTCATGACCTGCGCCCGACGCCTTAAGGCCATAAAACGTCCGTATGCTGCACAGGGAAAAGCTAATTGCGCGTGATGCCCAGCATGGCACGCGCCTCGTCGGTCGTCGCCGGCTCACGTCCGATCGCACGACCCAGTTCGGCAAACCGCCGCACCAGCTCGGCATTGGTCGGACAGCCGATTTCCGGATAGGGATAATCTCCGATGCCCGGCGCAAGGTGACCGTTGCGCTCCAGCGCCGTCGTCGCCACGTTGAACAGATTGCCCTCCTTGCAGGCGACCGTCCATTCAATGCGACGCTGCGGCGGCATGAAATCAATCAGCGCCTCCAGTCCGCGCGTGGTGCAGGGATGCGCGCCGACAATGCCACCCTCGGCCAGCACACACTGCACATAAGCCGGCTCCTTCACCGCACCCATGTCAAGGAATGCCTCGACCATGCGCACGAAGGGCACCGCCCACACCGACAGATGCGGTTTCACCCCGGCATCGGTCATGCCCCTGGCCAGGAACAGGCAGGTTTCGGTGCTGTTCTTGTAAATCTTGTTGGTGGTGAGGAATGTTTTGCTCACCGGATCGTAGGCATCGATATTGCTGCTGCCGGTATCCACCGCCGCGAAGTCCGGCCGCGTCTTGCTCTGCTGGCCCATCAGCTTGATATGCGCGAGGCGGTTTTCATCTTCGTTGACGGTGATCTGGCCCAGCGTGGAGTCGATCAGGATGTCGCATTTCTCGCGGATCTTGGCGACGATCTCGGCATACACCTCCGGCACATGGCATTTGCCGCCATCGGGATTGCGCGCATGAAAATGGATAATGGAAGCGCCGGCAGCACGACATTCGGCGGCGGTCTCGGCAATCTCATCCGGCGTGAACGGTACGTTTTTGTTGATGTCGCGCGACATGTATTCATTGACGCGCACGGTGATGATCAGTTTCTTCGCCACGTTGCCGGATGCTCCGTAATCAGGGTTGCTTGACGGTATTGACGCGTTTGCAGACATCGAGGAACAAATGACCGTCGGTGCCGAGCACGATGGCCTGCACGCCGCGGTTACGCACCGATTTGCCGTACACCGGGTCGGGCTTGTTGCCGATGGTGGTCATCACGTATTTGCCGTGCTTGCGCGCGGCCGCCACCACCTTGTCCAGCGCCGCGGCCATTTTCGGCTCGTCAAAGGTCGCATGCGGCACGCCCAGCGCGATCGACAGATCGGTGGGCCCGATGAAAAACACCTCGAGCCCCGGCATCGCCGCCATCGCCTCGAAATCCTCCAGCGTGGCGGCATCCTCGATCAGCGGGATCACCATCATCTCGTCGTTGGCGCGGCGCACATGCGCATCCCAGTCGCCCGGAGCATAACCGGCCGAACGCACGATGGCGCAGGCACCGCGGCTGCCCTCGGGCGCGTAACGCGCAGCCTCGAGCGCTTTCGTACAGTTTTCGCGCGTCGCATGCGACAGCGCAATGCCGGCAGCACCCATGTTGAGCAGCTTGAGGATCAGGTTGGCGTCGGCTTCCGGCACCCGTACGAACGGCGTGATGCCGGCGGCGTCGGCGGCACGGATGATGTGCGCGCAGCGGTCGAGGTCCAGCGCGCTGTGCTCCATGTCGATGATCACAAAATCGATGCCGGCAGCCGCCGCGAGTTCGGTGATGATCGGACTGCCGGTAAACAGGATCAGGCCGGTGACGGTTTCGCCGCGCTGCAGCGCGCCACGAATCGGATTTTTCATGGGAATAATCTGGAAATGGAGCCTTGAACGGAGGCGCCGAGATTACTCCGCAGCCCCCGGCAGGGCAAGGCGCATGGCCGTGACGGCAGCGACGGGAATGTGATAAACAGGGCCCTCGATTTTTCCCTGCAGACAAACTCACCATGCCCAATGAATCCGCACTGACCGCCGAGGTCGCTTCTTTCATCACCCGCACCAAGGCCTCACAAATCCCGCGCGAGGTGATGCGCCTCGGCAAACGCTCCCTGCTCGACGGCCTGGGCCTCGCACTCGCCGGAAATGCCGCCGAATCCGGCCACATCGTGCGCAACTATCTGAAAACCCTAGGCGTACCGCTGGACAAGGGCGCCACGGTGATCGGCACTGCGATCAAGGTGCCGCCGCGGTTCGCTGCTTTCGCCAACGGCATCGCCATCCACGCCGATGATTACGATGACACCCAGCTCGCCGTCGCCAAGGACCGCGTCTACGGTCTGCTCACCCACCCCACCGCACCGGCACTGCCGCCGGTACTGGCCATTGCCGAACGCGACAACCGTTCCGGGCTCGACCTGCTGACCGCCTTCCAGATCGCCGTCGAAGTCGAAACCAAAATCGCCGAGGCCATCAACCCGCGCCATTACGCCGACGGCTTTCATTCCACGGCGACCATGGGCGCCATCGGTGCTGCCGCCGGCGCCGCGCGCCTGCTCGGCCTCGATGCCGCACAAACCGCGCAGGTATTAAGCCTCGGCGCCAGCCAGGCCGCCGGCCTGCGTGAAAACTTCGGCACCATGACCAAACCCTTTCATCCGGGACGCGCCGCGGAATCCGGCGTGCTCGCCGCTGAACTGGTCAAGCTCGGCTGGACTGCAGCGAGCAACGGCCTCGAAGCCAAGCGCGGATTTTTCAAGGCGGCCGGCGGCGGTTACGACCCGCAGGCGATCCACGGCAAACTCGGCAAACCCTGGACCTTCGCCATGCCCGGCGTGTCGATCAAGCCCCACCCCAGCGGCTCACTGACCCACCCCGGCATGGGTGTCATGCTGGAACTGGTGCTCAAACACGACATCAAACCGGCTCAGGTTGCAAAAGTCCGGGTCGGTACCAACAACCACATGCCGAACACGCTGATCCACCGTCGCCCGAAAAATGAACTGCAGGCCAAGTTCAGCATGGAGTTCTGCATGGCCATACTGCTGCTCGAACGCCGCGCCGGGCTCGCCGAGTTCACCGATGCCATCGTCAATCGCGCTGATGTGCAGCGCAGCATCGGTCTCATTGATTTCGGCGTGCATCCCGAGGCTGAAGTCGCCGGTTATGAAAAAATGACCACCATCATCGACATCGAATTGAAGGACGGCCGCAGCATCAGCGGCCGCGCCGATTTCGGCAAGGGCAGCCCGGCCAATCCGATGAGTGACGACGAGGTCGCAAACAAGTTCATCGAATGCGCCACCTGGGGCGGCCTGCCGAAAACCGCGGCAGGGAAAATCATCGACCTGGTATTCAACCTCGAAAAACTCCGCAGCACCCGCGAACTGACCCGGCTGCTGGCCATAGTCCCTGTCCGCAAAAAGCCGGCAAAAACGAAAAAATAGACTAAAATCGTGGCCCTTATTGGAGTCCCCATGAACAACCTGCCCCGCATTGGCTTCATGCTTGGTGACGTCACCGGCATCGGCCCCGAAATCGCCGCCAAGCTGCTGGCCACCGGCAAACCCGCGCAAGTCGCCAAGGTGGTGATCATCGGCGACAAACGCGTACTCGAACTCGGCATGCGCAACGCCGGTGTCAAAATCCCGCACACCGTCTATCGCAGCATTGATGAAGTGACCTGGCCGCGCCAGGATCTGCCGCTGCTCGACCTCGGCAACACCGACCCGGCAAAATTCCCGCAGGGCACGTCTTCCGACGAAGCCGGCAAACTCGCCGGTGACACGCTGAAGGTGATGATCGACCTCGCCCTTGCCGGCAAGCTCGACGGCATCTGCTTCGCGCCGCTGAACAAGGGTGCGATGAACCGCGGCGGCTGGAAATTCAACGACGAACACCAGATGT
>CAMBCD010000217.1 GCA_945863085.1 Bordetella parapertussis | reverse complement strand
TATGTGCTCTACAAGCAGGGGGTACTGGCCGAGCAGCGGATGGTGACCGTGGTATTCCGCGGTGAAGTGCTGGATCGTATTGAAGGCGACGTGGTTGCCGGCCCCAATATTTCGCAGCCGCAAGCCGCCGGCAAGCCAGCCGCTCCGGTTGTGCCGGCAGTCCCGGCAGCATCCACCGCGCCTGCGGCGCCAGCCCCGTCCCCGGATATAAAATGAGTGCAACCAGCAAACAGATTCGGATCGCGATCGCCGGCAGTGCCGGCCGCATGGGTCGCATGCTGCTGGAGGTGGTGACCCAGGATGGCGGCACGGCGCTGGCCGCAGCGCTGGAGCAGGCAGGCAACCCGCAGGTCGGGCGCGATGCCGGCGAATTGATCGGTGCACCGCGTGGTGTGCTGATCAGTGACAGCCCTGAAAAAGCGCTGGCCGGTTGTGATGTGCTGGTCGATTTCACGCGGCCCGAAGGCACGCTGCAGCACCTTGCGATCTGCCGCAAACTGAAGGTGCGCATGGTGATCGGCACCACCGGTTTTGATGATGCCGGCAAAAAAGCGATTGCCGATGCGGCACGCGACATCGGCATTGTGTTTGCCCCCAACATGAGCGTTGGCGTCAATGTCACCTTGAAGCTGCTGGAAATGGCCGGCAAGGCCATGGGGGGCGACCACGACATCGAGATCATCGAGGCGCACCACAAACACAAAGTCGATGCGCCTTCGGGTACCGCGCTGAAGATGGGCGAGGTGGTTGCCCGCGCGATGGGAAAAGAACTGGCGGACTGCGCGGTGTACAGCCGCGAAGGCCATACCGGTGAACGCAAACCTGGAACGATCGGCTTTGCCACCATCCGCGGCGGCGATATCGTGGGGGACCACACGGTACTGTTTGCCGGCACCGGCGAACGTGTTGAAATTACCCATCGTTCCAGCAGCCGCGCCACTTATGCGCAGGGTGCGTTGCGCGCGGCGCATTTCCTGATGTCGCGACCGCAAGGCCTGTACGACATGTGGGATGTGCTGGGACTTAAATAAAAAAGCGGCACGGTTTATCGCGGGCTCCGTGCCCTGATCGTTCAGTCAGGCCGTTGATTTTTCTCGTATAGTGCTGTCGCGGTTTGTCCTGACCGTCGCCCTCGCGTATAATTCCTGACTCAGCAACGGCGGAACGGGTTCCACCCGTTCCGCTTGTCGTATCAAACCCAATAAAATCAGGAGCTTGTCGTGTCCTCGCGTACGCCCGCCATTCTCATGCTGAAGGATGGCACGGTATTTCACGGCTCTGCGATTGGGGCTGAAGGTATCGTTGCCGGCGAAGTCGTGTTTAACACGGCGATGACCGGGTATCAGGAAATCCTCACCGATCCGTCGTACTGCCGGCAGATCGTCACCCTGACCTATCCGCATATCGGCAACACCGGCGCCAATGCCGAAGACCTCGAATCGGAGAAGATCCAGGCCGCTGGCCTGGTGATCCGCGACCTGCCGTTGCTGTCCTCGAATTTTCGCGAAACCATCACGCTGGGCGACTACCTGAAGCGTGAAAAGATCGTCGCGATTGCCGATATTGATACCCGCAAGCTGACCCGCCTGTTGCGCGACAAGGGCGCGCAGGACGGCTGCATCATGGCGGGCCGGGTTGACGAGAAAGCAGCGCTCAAAGCCGCCCGCGAATTTCCGGGGCTGGTCGGCATGGACCTGGCCAAGGTGGTGTCCTGCAAGGGACCGTACGATGCCGATGAGACGGTGTGGCAGCTGGGCACGGGTTACGGCAAACGTACTGAAACCAAATTCCACGTCGTTGCCTATGATTTTGGCGTCAAGCGCAACATCCTGCGCATGCTCGCCGTGCGGGGCTGCAAACTGACGGTGGTGCCGGCGCAGACGCCTGCTGCTGATGTGCTGAAACTCAAACCCGACGGCGTGTTCCTGTCCAACGGCCCCGGCGACCCGGAACCCTGCGATTACGCGATCCGCGCCATCCGCGACCTGCTGGATGCCGGTGTGCCGCTGTTCGGCATCTGCCTCGGCCACCAGTTGCTCGGCCTGGCCTGTGGCGCGAAAACGCTGAAAATGAAATTCGGTCACCACGGCGCCAATCACCCGGTGCAGGACCTGGAATCAAAGCGGGTGATGATCACCAGCCAGAACCACGGTTTTGCGGTGGATGCGGCGACGCTGCCGGCCAACGCGAAGGTGACCCACGTATCGCTGTTCGACGGCAGTCTGCAGGGCTTCGCGCTGACCGACAAACCGGCGTTCTGCTTTCAGGGCCATCCGGAAGCGAGCCCGGGACCGCACGATGTCGACTACCTGTTCGACCGGTTTATCAAATTGATGGAGAAAAAATCTTGAACCGCCAAGACGCCAAGGCCGCCAAGTTTCCCAAGTCCGGTTTTGCCGTTCTTGGCGCTCTTGGCGTCTTGGCGGTGAATGTCGTCAATCATGCCTAAACGTACAGACATCAAAAGCGTACTGATCATCGGCGCCGGCCCGATCATCATCGGCCAGGCCTGTGAGTTCGACTATTCCGGCGCGCAGGCCTGCAAGGCGCTGCGTGAAGAGGGTTATCGCGTCATTCTGGTCAATTCCAACCCGGCGACGATCATGACCGACCCGGGCATGGCGGATGCGACCTACATTGAGCCGGTGACCTGGCAGGTGGTGGAAAAGATCATTGCCGCCGAACGCCCCGATGCGCTGCTGCCGACCATGGGCGGGCAGACCGCACTGAACTGCGCACTCGATTTGGCCAAACACGGTGTGCTGGAAAAATACGGCGTGGAAATGATCGGTGCGTCGAAAGAGGCGATCGACAAGGCCGAGGACCGCGAAAAATTCAAGAAGGCGATGGCCAAGATCGGCCTCGACAGCCCGCGCTCGGCGCTGGCGCACAGTCTGGAGGAAGCGCTGCAGGTTCAGACTGTGGTCGGGTTCCCGACCATCATCCGGCCGTCGTTCACGCTCGGCGGCACCGGTGGCGGCATCGCCTACAATCGCGAAGAATTTGTCGCCATCATCGAACGCGGCCTCGACGCCAGCCCGACCAAGGAAGTGCTGGTCGAGGAATCGGTGATCGGCTGGAAGGAATACGAGATGGAAGTCGTGCGCGACCGCAACGACAACTGCATCATCGTCTGTTCGATCGAGAACTTTGATCCGATGGGTGTGCACACCGGCGACTCGATTACCGTTGCGCCGGCGCAGACGCTGACCGACAAGGAATACCAGATCCTGCGCAATGCCTCGATTGCCTGCCTGCGCGAGATTGGTGTCGAGACCGGCGGCTCCAACGTGCAGTTCGGCATCAATCCGAAAGACGGGCGCATGGTCATCATCGAGATGAACCCGCGCGTGTCTCGCTCGTCGGCGCTGGCGTCCAAGGCCACGGGTTTCCCGATTGCCAAGGTCGCGGCCAAGCTCGCCATCGGTTACACGCTGGATGAACTGCGCAACGACATCACCGGCGGTTTGACCCCGGCCTCGTTCGAGCCGAGCATTGATTACGTCGTAACCAAGATCCCGCGTTTTGCTTTTGAAAAATTCCCGCAGGCCGATGACCGCCTGACCACACAGATGAAATCGGTGGGTGAGGTGATGGCCATGGGCCGCACCATCCAGGAATCGATGCAGAAGGCGCTGCGCGGGCTGGAGACCGGTGTTGACGGTTTTGACGAAAAGACCACCGATCCCGACGTCATTGAAAACGAACTCGGCGATCCCGGTCCGGAGCGGATTTTTTATGTCGCGGATGCTTTCCGTGTCGGCATGACGCAGGAGCAGGTCCACGGTTTTTCGCATATTGATCCCTGGTTTCTCGCGCAGATCGAGGACATTGTGCGTCAGGAGCAGGCGCTGGCCGGTCGCAAGCTGGAAGAGTTGGACGCGGCGGCCTTGCGTACCTTCAAGCGTGCCGGATTTTCCGACCGGCGGCTGGCGAAGCTGCTGGCGACCGATCAGCATGCGGTGCGTGCGCATCGCCATGCGCTGAACGTGCGCCCGGTCTACAAACGGGTCGATACCTGTGCTGCGGAATTTGCCACCGGCACCGCCTATATGTATTCGACGTACGAAGAGGACTGTGAGGCGCAGCCTTCGGACAAGAAAAAAATCATGGTGCTGGGCGGCGGGCCGAACCGCATCGGCCAGGGTATTGAGTTCGACTATTGCTGCGTCCACGCCGCTTTGGCGCTGCGTGAGGACGGCTTCGAGACCATCATGGTCAACTGCAACCCGGAAACCGTGTCCACCGACTACGACACGTCGGACCGGCTCTACTTCGAACCGCTGACGCTGGAAGACGTGCTGGAAATCGTCGCGATTGAAAAGCCGGTGGGCGTGATCGTGCAGTTTGGCGGCCAGACGCCGCTGAAACTGGCGCGGGACCTTGAGGCCAACGGTGTGCCGATCATCGGCACCTCGCCGGATTCGATCGACGTCGCCGAAGACCGCGAGCGTTTCCAGAAACTGCTGGTCAAACTGAAGCTGAAGCAGCCGCCCAACCGTACTGCGCGCAGTGCACCGAAGGCGCTGGCGGCGGCAGACGAGATTGGTTATCCGCTGGTGGTGCGTCCGTCCTATGTGCTGGGCGGCCGTGCCATGGAAATCGTCCATGAGCAGAGTGAACTCGAGCGTTACATGCGCGAGGCGATCAAGGTGTCGAACGATTCGCCGGTGCTGCTCGACCGTTTCCTCAACGATGCGATCGAAGTCGATGTCGACGCGGTCAGCGACGGCCGTGAAGTGATCATCGGCGGCGTGATGGAGCACATCGAGCAGGCGGGCGTACATTCAGGCGACTCCGCCTGTTCACTGCCGCCGTTTTCGCTGTCGCCGGCCTTGCAGGAAGAACTGCGCCTGCAGACCGTGGCGATGGCCAAGGCGCTCAAGGTCATTGGCCTGATGAACGTGCAGTTTGCGATCCAGCGCGGGCCGGAAGGCGATGTGGTCTACGTGCTCGAAGTGAATCCGCGTGCGTCGCGCACGGTGCCCTTCGTGTCCAAGGCCACCGGCCTGCCACTGGCGAAAATCGCCGCACGTTGCATGGCGGGGATCACTCTGGCCAAGCAGGGCGTCACCCGCGAAATTGTACCG
>CAMBCD010000216.1 GCA_945863085.1 Bordetella parapertussis | reverse complement strand
CATCATGGCGCTCAAGCCGCGCCTGCAGGACCAGCCCTTCCTTGAAATCCTGCTGCGCCTGCGCGAAGACGAAGACAACATGCTGCCGCCCGGCGGATTTTTCCCGGTGGCCGAGGCGCTGAACATGCTGGAGGACATTGACCGCTGGGTGGTACGACACACCATTGCCTGGTGCGCACTGTCGGCGGAAGACGCGAATGCGCCGATGTGCTGCGTCAACCTGTCGATTGATGCGCTGCTCAATCCGGAATTTTCAGTGTACGTGCGATCACAGCTGAAACATCTGGGCGTATCCGGCAGCCGGCTGTGTTTTGAAATCACCGAACCCGACGCCATCGCCCACCCGGAGGCCGCGATCAAGTTCATCCGCGCGCTGAAACCGCAGGGCTGCCGCTTCACGCTGGACAATTTCGGCAGCGTGAAAGTAACGTTCGCACACATCAAGGATTTGCCCATCGATTACCTGAAAATCGACGGCAGCATCATCCAGAACATCATCACCAGCCCGAGCGACCTCGCACGCGCCCGCGCGATCAGCCTGACCTGCCAGCGCCTGGGCATCCGTGCCATTGCACAAAGCGTCGAAGGCAAGGCCGTGCTGGCCAAGCTGACTGAAATCGGTTTTGACTATGCCCAGGGCTTCGGCATTGCGCATCCCGCCCCCCTCGCCACCATGCGCTGAACGGCGGCAGCGCATCAACGGCCGCATAGCCGGATCACGCAGCCGCGCGTCAACGGCTGCTTAGTCAGATCATCCGCCGAGCATGCCCTTTTTCAGGTCCTGGTCCGCGGGTTTGTCGCCCAGCCAGATGCCCAGCAATGCGCGATTGAAATCCTCACCGGCAATCGTGCTTTTCAGGCTGCCGTTGATGGTGACCCGAGTACCGCTACCTGGCGCGCTCCCCGGCAGGTAATCGATCAGGATCACGTCACCGCTTTTTGCAACCTTCACCGCATCGAACACCGCGCGCAGCTGCTTCACCCGCGCATCCAGTTTCGCCAGTGTTTCCGCCGGATTGTTGTTTTTCAATCCGTCTTCCAGCGCATCGGCAAACTGGTCCGCAGGCACGTCGCGCAGCATGTGCATCATCACGCGTTTGATGCCGCCATCATTGATGATGGCGGCAGCCATGGCGGATTTTTTCGGCAGGTACAAGGCGCCGACATAAACGCGGAACATGAAACGGGTGCGCACCCCGGCGCCGTTCAGCACCAGCTCCGCACCGCCGTCGCTGATGCGCACGCTGTCCGGCAGCTTGACGCCTTCGAGCTCGGCGGCCGGAGCAGCCCAGGGCAGCAGCGCCAGAGAAACGCTGATGAATATCATAACCATTTGTTTTAATTGATATTTACTCATACCCCCTCCGTCGCATCAATACCTGCCATCAATGGCCATGCTGGTGATGCGTATCGGGAAAGTGCGGATGCCTGTGGACCAGCGGCTGATGCGTGTGCACATGGCGATGACTCGTGCCCGGGGCCACCGGCCCGGCGTGTTCGTGCTGGTGGTGTTCGTCATGCACGTGCTCGTGCTCATGGGTCATGGCCTCGTGCGCATGTTCGTGTTCATGGCGTTCGGTCAGGTGCAGCCAGATGCCGGTTGCCATCAGGCCGCCGGCGACAAGCAAGGTCAGTGTCACCGGCTCGCCCATCAGCACGGCCAGCAAGGCCCCGAAAAAAGGTGCGATCGAGAAATAAGCGCCTGTGCGCGCAGTGCCCAGGTGGCGCAAGCCGATCACGAACAACACCAGGCTCAGGCCATAGGCAAACAAACCCACGGTCATCGCGCCGGCCAGATTCAGCGGCGCCGGCAGCGCGGCGCCCAGCGCAAAGGCCAGTGTCAGGTTGACGGTGCCGGACACCAGCCCTTTCACCGACGCGATCCATGCCGCATCGGCCAGCGCGATCTTGCGCGTCAGGTTGTTGTCGATGCCCCAGGCGAGGCAGGCGCCCAACACTGCCAGCGTCGGCCACAGTCCGGCGAATTCCGCGCTACCCGGCCAGCTCAGCACCAGCGCACCGACCACGATCAATGCCATGCCGAGGACAATGCGCCGGTCGCAGTTGTCCCTGAACACGATCCACGCCAGCAATGCGGTAAACACGCCTTCGGCATTCAACAGCAAGGAGGCACCGGAGGCCGGCATGCCGCTCAGGCCGACCATCAGCAGTACCGGCGCAATGATGCCGCCGGCAAGGATGGCGCCGGAAAACCAGATGATTTCATGCCGGGAAATATGCACGGCAGGCGCTTTGATCAGGCCTCGATACAACATCAGCCCGACCCCTGAACCCAGATACAGCAGGCCGGCAAGCAGCCAGGGACTGAGGGAATCCAGCAGTTGCTTTGCCAGCGGGGTGCCTGCGCCGAACAACAATGCTGCACCGAGTGCCGCCGCGACACCCGGCCGGAAAAAAGTCTTGCCCCCGTTCATGGCCGGGTCGGAGGCCATTTAAAGCGCTTCAAACACGCCTGCAGCGCCCATGCCGGTGCCGATGCACATGGTGACCATGCCGTATTTCTTTTTGCTGCGGCGCAGGCCGTGCATCAGCGTTGCGACACGGATCGCACCGGTGGCGCCCAGCGGATGGCCCAGCGCAATCGCACCGCCCAGCGGATTGACCTTCGCCGCATCGAGTTTGAGTTCGCGGATCACCGCCAGCGATTGCGCGGCAAAGGCTTCGTTCAGTTCAATCCAGTCCAGCGCGTCCTGTGTCAGCCCCGCCTGCTGCAATACTTTCGGAATCGCCTTCACCGGACCGATGCCCATCACCTCCGGCGGCACACCCGCCACGGCATAACCGAGAAAGCGGCCCAGCGGCTGCAGGTTATAACGTTTTAGCGCAGCTTCACTCATCAGCACCACCGCGCCGGCGCCGTCGGACATCTGCGAGCTGTTGCCTGCGGTAACACTGCCTTTTGCAGAAAAAGCCGGTTTCAATTTTGCCAGGCCTTCCGGCGAGGTGTCGCGGCGCGGGCCTTCGTCGTCGATCGCCTGCCGCGTTTTGACCCTGATTTCGCGCGCAGCGAGATCGGGTAAACGTTCGGTGATGGTGTAGGGGCTGGTTTCCGCCTTGAATTCGCCGGCGTCGATGGCGCGTAATGCGCGGCGATGGCTTTCTGCGGCAAACAGATCCTGGTCTTCGCGGCTGACCTTCCAGCGTTCGGCAACACGTTCGGCTGTAATGCCCATGCCGTAGGCTATGGCGTAATTAGCCTCGTTTTCAAAAATCGCCGGGCTGAAGCTCGGCTTGTTGCCGCCCATCGGCACCATGCTCATGCTTTCGATGCCGGCAGCAATCATCACGTCAGCCTCACCCAGGCGGATCCGCGCAGCCGCATCAGCCACGGCCTGTACGCCCGATGAACAGAATCGGTTGATGGTCAGGCCCGGCACGGTATCGGGAAAACCGGCGAGCAGCAAACTGATGCGCGCGACGTTCATGCCCTGCTCGCCCTCGGGCATCGCACAGCCGGTGATCACGTCACCGATTTCATGGAGGTCGAGGCCGGGACACTGCGCCACCGCGCTTTTCAGCACATGCGCCAGCAGGTCGTCGGGCCGAGTGTTTTTGTACATGCCGCGCGGCGCCTTGCCCACCGCGGAACGGGTGGCGGCAACGATATAGGCATCCTGGATTTGTTTGGCCATCATGAACTCCGTTCTGCGCGCTGCTTAATTTCGCAACGGCTTGCCTGTTTTGAGCATTTGCTCAATCCGGGCCTGTGTCTTCTCGGTCGCAATCAGCTCCATGAAATGCTGGCGCTCAAGGTCGAGGAACCACCGCTCATCGACCAGGCTGCCGCCTTCGATGTCGCCGCCGCATAGTACCGTCGCGACCTTGGTGCCGATCAGGTAATCGTGTTCCGAAATATGGCCGCCGGCACGCATGTTTTCCATGAAGGCGCGGATGGTTGAAATGCCGCTGCGCCCCAGCGCCGGGATTGCTTTCGCGCGCAGCGGCGGCCGGTAACCGGCTGCCGCCATCGCGCGGACTTCAGCCTTGGCGATTTCGAGCAGTTCGAAACGGTTCATGATGACGCGGTCCGTCGTGCGCAGGAAACCGAGTTCGCGTGCGTGCTCCGCACTGCGCGCAACTTCGGCCATGGCCACCACCTTGAAATATTTCTGCAGGAAGGGCGAGATGTCACCGCCCTTGGCGTCCGCCGCGGCGCGCATCGCAAATTCCTTGCAGCCGCCCCCCGCCGGCAGCAGGCCGACACCGGCCTCGACCAGGCCCATATAACTCTCCAGCGTCGCCACCGCGCGGTCGCAGTGCATCACGAACTCGCAGCCACCGCCCAGCGCAAGGCCGTCCACCGCAGCCACGGTCGGCACCATCGAATACTTGAGCATCTGCGTGGTGACCTGGAACTGCTCGACCAGGTGTTCGACCTCGGCGAGCTTGCCGGCCATCAACTGGTCGGCGACGCCCATCTGCCGTGCCGCCTTCAGCGCCAGCGATTCGGCTTCGCGCTTCATGCTCTTGAACAGTTTGCCCAAGGCAGACGGCGGCGCAGGCAGCGCCTTGCTGCCGCTGGTTTTTTTCAGGTTGGCGCCCACCGAAAACGGCGGCTCGGTCTGCCATACCACAAGGCCGATGTAATTGTGTTCCGCTTCGGCAATGGCCTGCTGCACGCCCTGCAGCACATCGTCGCCGATGGCATGCATGCGGCTCTTGAAACTGACGATTGCGATGTCGTCGCCGGTATGCCAGCAGCGCACGCCGTCGGTTTCGAAAATGGTCGTGCCGTATTTGCGCTCTTCGCCGAGCAGTTTGTCCGGGAAAGGCTGGCGTTTGTACACCGGCAACGAGGAACGCGGCTGGTAGTTGTTGCTTTCCGGCGCAAAGGAGCCCTCGGGCCGGTGCACGCCCGTGCGCGCCGGATCCATGGCCCAGGCCGGCAATGGTGCGCTGACCATGGCCTTGCCCGCAGCGATGTCCTCGGCGATCCAGGCCGCAATCTGCTTCCAGCCGGCGGATTGCCAGATTTCGAAGGGACCGGTATCCCAGCCGAAACCCCAGCGAATCGCAAAATCAAGGTCGCGGGCATTGTGCGCAACCGACGCGAGGTGCAGCGCGCAGTAATGGAAGGAGTCGCGGAAAATGGACCAGATGAACTGCGCCTGCGGATGATCCGAGGCAT
>CAMBCD010000215.1 GCA_945863085.1 Bordetella parapertussis | reverse complement strand
TCGTTCCATGGTGTTTCTCCTTGTTGGTCATCTGACCGCCGGCAATGCGGAAAATTCCGCATGGTTGATCCGGTGCGGTGATGTACTGTGAGTCGCGGCACTCTAGCAGTCCTTACATCCGGATCAAAGGTGCTGCCGGGATGTAGGATAATTCCGGCCCCAACCACATTTTCCACATTCTTCACATTTTTCCATCCACCCATGAAAAGCATTCAGATCCACCGCTACGGCGGCCCGGAAGTCCTGCAGCGCCTTGATGTGCCGGTGCCCGTCGCCGCACCCGGCATGCTGCTGGTGCGTATGCACCACGCCGGCATCAATTTCATGGACATCCACACCCGCCAGGGCAAGTACGCGAAGTCGCGGACCTATCCGGTGCGCCTGCCCTGTACGTTGGGCATGGAAGGGGCCGGCGTCGTCGAGGCCGTTGGCGAGGGGGTGGGTTCGCATGTGGTCGGCGACCGCGTCGCCTGGTGCGTCGTCTGGGGCAGTTATGCCGAATACGCCGTGGTGCCGGCCTGGCAGGCGGCGAAGGTGCCGGCCGCGGTGCCTTTGGATCTCGCCGCGGTTTCGGTGTTCCAGAGTTTCACCGCGCACTACCTCGTGCACGATGTCGGTCAACTCGGTCCGGGCAAGACCTGCCTGATACATGCCGCATCTGGTCGTATAGGCCAGATCATGCTCCAGCTTGCGAAGCGCAGCGGCGCGCGTGTGTTCGCAACCACCAGTTCGGAAGAAAAGGTGGCACTCGCGCGCAGCCGTGGTGCTGACGGGGTGTTTCTTTATGACGGTGGTCGTTTTGCCGACGCGGTGCGTGAAGCCACCGGAGGGCAGGGCGTCGATGTGGTGTTCGATGCGCTCGGCAAGTCCACGCTGCGCGACAGTTTCCGCGCGACGCGTACGCGCGGCCTGGTGGTCAATTACGGCAATACCGCGGGCGCGGTGAACGATCTCGATCCGCTGGAGCTCGGTGAATCGGGCTCCCTGTACCTGACGCGGCCGCGCCTTGCCGATCACCTGCGCACTGCAGAGGAAATCAACCGTCGCGCCGACGCCGTATTTTCGGCTTTGCAGGACGGCTCGTTGTCCATCGATATCTCCGGACGTTATACGCTGGACAATGTCGAGGTTGCGCACGAGGCCTATGAGCAGCGCCAGATGACCGGCAAGGCGGTGCTGGACATTATCAACAAGTAATGGTTTTTATTTGATGCCGAGGCGATGATCGACGGTCCATGTGCCGCCGCCGCGACCGATCAGGTACAGCATCGGCACGGCCCAGGTCAGGTGCGTGGGCCAGGCATCCGGATAGACAAAAATCTGGATGACCGCGGTCATGCCGAATAACGCGGCCGCAGACAGCCGTGTGCAAAGACCGAGCACCAGCAGTATCGGGAACAGGTGTTCGGCATAGGTCGCCATGTGCGCCGCCAATTCCGGCGGCAGCAGCGGCAGCCTGTATTCCTCCTCGAACAGCAGGAAGGTGCTGTCCTTGATGGTCAGCAGACCGTCGACCTTGGTGCGCGCGGAATAAAAGAAAATCGCGGCAACGGCGATGCGTGCAGCCAGTGCGATCAGGTTGTGGTTGATCCAGCCATCCAGTTGACCGGCAATGCGGTTCCACAGGCCGATGATTCCGGTGGCGGGTTTGGCAGTCATGGTGCTTGCGGGATTCATGGATATTCCTTCCGGGTATTCAGATCAGATCAAGCCGGCTGAACGCGCCGGCCTCGAGCAGTTTGGCCATCAGGCAGCCGAGGTTGGCGTCCGGTCGCACGGCAAGCGCGGCCTGCGCGGCATCGGCCAGCGTTCCGCCGGCGGCGCTGGTATCCAGAAATACGCAGCCGGCGCGATCCAGCGCGTACCACTGCACACTGTCCCCGGGGCGCGTCAGCAAGGCGCCTTCAGGCTGCCATTCAATGTCGCCGTCAAACACGGCATCGCTGCGATTGCGTGACCAGATGGTGTAAATCGGTGCGTCACTGAACCACGCCCAGCGGGTCGCGGCATGCGGTTGCAGCCGGGCGCGGAAAAAATTGCCCGTGGCGAGCGCTGTCAATGCTGCGGGAAGCAGTGCGTCGTCGGAGGCTGCGGCGTGTGCTTCCGTCCAGAAACGATCCAGTCGCGCGACACCGGGCAGGTACGGCAGCTCTGCGGCGGGTTCGAATTGCGCAAGAAAATCGGCGAAGTCCGCACCGTATTCCAGCAGCATCGGCTGGGCGGGCAGCGCGTCGCGGGTGTAGACCGCCGCTGCGGCACGCAGCCATTCGTCGCCGACCAGGCGGGTGACGGCCGGGTAATTGGCCTGCAAGGCATCGATGCAGCCCTTGATCACGGTATTGCGGTAGATCGCAAACGCCGGTTGCGCAGTCAGTGTTGCCAGTGCGGACGGTGCTGCATCGTCGGTTGCCAGAAGGGCGCGTGCGAAATCATCCTGAAAGCGGGCGAGAAGAGTTGTGGAGGCGAGAGCGGGGGCAGTCATTACGCAGCCTCCGCCAGCGGATCACGCAGCACGGCCGCGGCACGGTCGCGCTCGGCGAGCAGTTCATCGAATGCGGGCAGATTGTCGTCGCGTTCGATCAGTGTCGGCCGTGCGCCGATGCGGCGGACCAGGCGCTCATACAGGGCCCAGACTTCCGCTGCGACCGGCGCGTCGTGCGAATCGACCAGCAGCGCGTCGCCCAGGTTGGGATCCGCTGCATGGCCGGCGAGATGGATTTCCATCACCGGTTTTCCGGGAAAAGAGTCGATGTACTGTTCCGCGGAATAACCCATGTTGCAGGCGCTGACATAAACATTATTGACGTCGAGCAGCAGGCCGCAGCCGGTGCGGTGTGCCAGCTCCTGCAGGAAATCGGTTTCATTCCATTCGT
This sequence comes from Bordetella parapertussis, assembly GCA_945863085.1. Next base: position 2,280 of record CAMBCD010000215.1, on the reverse strand, counting down.
GGCCGTCGAGTTTCAGGTAATGCGAGGGATTTTCGACGGCGATGCGTCGCTGCAGCGCATCCTGCGTGCGCGATATGTTGTCGGCGATGCGTGCCAGTGCTTCCGAGATGCGCGGGAAGGGCAGCAGGTCGGGGTGGTAGGCGCCGCGCCAGGTCGACCAGGCGAGATGTTCTGAAATGAGTGCGGGCTCCAGGCGCCGCGCGAGTTCGGTCAGTCTTTTGAGATGTGCAGCGTCGGGTTCTGCATCGGCGGCGAGGGACAGTGCCACGCCGTGCAATGAAACCGGGTGTTTGCCGCGGATCGCTTCCAGCCATGCGAGGCGGGGGCCGCCAGCCACCATGTAATTCTCGGGGTGCACCTCAAACCATAACCCCGCCGTACTGCAGGCCAGTGCCGCGTCGTAATGCTGCGGTTTGAGCCCGAGTCCGGCGTCGAGGAAGTGGGTCATGGTTGTGAGGTGCAGTTTTTCGGCAAAACCTGATTACATGGCTTTCAGGGTGCCGGTGCCCTTCGGGGTTTTCATGCCGGTGCAGGTGCCCTTGGCGACATATTTCCAGGCATTGGCCTGATAGTCGGTTTTCGAGGTGCCGGCGCAGCTGGTGCCGGGGCCCGCGGCGCAGTCGTTTTTGCCGGCGAGCGAGATGCCGTAGCAGCGTTCTTTTTCGCCCTTGACCGATGTGCCCTTGGCCTGGGCAATGGCGGCGCCGGAAACCAGCGCAGCGAGGGTGACGGCGGTGATGGCGAGGGATTTCGAGTTCATGCTGGAAGCTCCTTGGTGAGTTTGGGTAAGCAACCGTGCGTTCCGGCCGTTGATGGCTGTGAATGCGCGGTCTGCAGGGTAGTTCGTTGCCGATTGGCGATTGGTTACAGGGTCGTGCAAAATGCGCCCGGTAATTGTTTATTGAGGCTTGCCAAAAACATGACAGCCTCGTCAGAGGCATGTTTTTGTCTTTATTTGTGCAATTTTTAATATTGTTCCGCCTGTAACCAAACACCCGGTTTCAACGAATAGAAAGACAAGGCAGCGTGAGCGAGCGTGAAACACAATTGCGGGCATTGCTGATCGGCGGGCTGGGCGGTGACGAGGCGGCCTACCATGCGTTCCTGAAGAATCTGAGCACGCATCTGCGCGGATTTCTCCGGGTGCGCCTCGCCAGCTTGCCGGATGACGTGGAGGATCTGGTGCAGGAGACTTTGCTGGCCGTGCACAACCAGCGCCACACTTACGATCCCGGACAGCCGCTGACGGCGTGGATCCATGCCATTGCGCGGTACAAGCTGGTGGATCTGTTGCGGCGGCGTGCGGGGCGGGAAGTGCTGAACGACCCGCTGGATGAAGAACTGGAAGTGTTTGCGGTTGCCGACAACGACGCAGCCGATGCCCGGCGCGACCTCGGCAAGCTGCTGGAACAACTGCCCGACCGGCAACGGCTGCCGATCGTGCACATGAAGCTGGAAGGATTGTCAGTGGCTGAAGCTGCGCGGGCCACCGGCATGTCGGAAGCGGCGGTCAAGGTGGGTGTGCATCGCGGGCTGAAGGCGCTGGCGGCACTGATAAGGAATGCTGATGAAAACAGATGAGCTGATTACGATGCTGGCGGGCGACGCGGCTGCGGTTGCGCCGCGGGTCTGGCAGCGCCGTTATGCGCTGGCGCTGGGCGCCGGCCTGGTTGGCGCGATGCTGCTGATGCTGCCGCTGCTCGGCGTGCGTCCCGACATTACCGATGCCGTACGTTTGCCGATGTTCTGGGTGAAGCTGGGCTTTCCGGCGGCGCTGGCTGCGGGGGCGCTGCTCGCCGCCATGCGCCTGTCGCGTCCCGGCGTGGCCATCGGCAGCGTCGGGGCAATGCTGGCGGCGCCGGTGCTGGCGATCTGGGTGCTGGCGGCGTTCGCGTTGCTGGGTACGCCGGAGGACCGCGCGATGCTGGTCTGGGGCGAGACCTGGGCAGCCTGCCTGGTCAATATTCCGGTGTTGTCCGTGCCGGCGTTCGTCGCCGTGTTCTGGGTCATGAAAACCCTGGCGCCGGTGCGAGCTGCGCTGGCCGGCGCAGCGGCGGGATTGCTGGCTGGTGCGCTGGGCGCAATCATTTATGCACTGCACTGTCCGGAACTGGCCGCGCCGTTCATCGGACTCTGGTATTTGTTGGGTATGCTGATTCCGGCTGCACTCGGTGCGGCGATCGGGCCGCGCTTGCTGCGCTGGTAGGGGGACGGTTGCTCAGGCGGCGGATTTTTTTCTGCCGCCCGGTTTGGCGGCTGGTGGTGCTGCCTGCTCCAGGA
>CAMBCD010000214.1 GCA_945863085.1 Bordetella parapertussis | reverse complement strand
AAAATTGCCGTAGAGGCCGACGATCGAGGACGCGTTGAGGATCACACCTGATTCCTGGCTCAGCATGGTTTGCACCACGGCCTTGGTGCAGTTGAAAACCCCCTTGAGATTGATGTCGATGACCTTGTCGAACTGGTCCTCGGTCATGTTCTTCAGCTGGGCGTCCATCACGATGCCGGCGTTATTGACCAGGCAGTCCACCCTACCCCATTTGTCGAGCGTGGTCTTGACCATCGCATCGAGTGATTTCATGTCGCGCACATCCGCGATGCAGCCGATGGCCTCAGCGCCGCTTTCCTTGCACAGGGCAACGGTCTGGTCGATCCACTCCGGGGTGAGGTCGCAGACCACGACCCTGGCGCCTTCCCGCGCAAACTTCACGGCGGTGGCTTGCCCGATGCCCCTGCCGGCACCGGTGATGATGGCTACCTTGTCTTTGAGTCGCATGTATAGCCTTTAGTAATAATCGCCGGCGGTCGGCGATTGCGGCGCACAATTTAGCCCATTCTGGCGCGATGCACAATGATTGCACAGTAAAGCATCAAGTAATTGATTTTTAATCATAATTTTTACTAAATAGGGGCGCTGGTGGTATCAGGCAAGCCCATGACGCGCCGCATGCAAAACGGCCCAATCAGGATAACAGCTTGTTTAAGCTGAAATTTCCACCTGTGTTCCAGGGGGAACACGATCGAACAAGTCAAGGACATCGCGGTTGCGCATGCGGATGCAGCCGATTGAACCCGGCACGCCCATGGGTACCGAATCCGGACTGCCGTGGATATAGATATAGCGACGCATGGTATCGACATTACCCAGGCGGTTATGGCCGACTTCACAGCCCGACAGCCAGAGGATGCGGGTCAGCATCCAGTCGCGCCCGGGAAAAGCTTCGCCCAGTGCCGGCGTATAGATTTCTCCCGTCGGACGGCGACCGACAAACACCGTATTTTCCGGTTCGCCGGCGCCGATTTTGGCGCGGACGATATGGCGGCCCAGCGGCGTGCAGAAACTGCCTTTGACCTGACCGTGGCCCTTGAGGGCGCTGGAGATGGCGTAACTTTGCAGCAAACCACCCTGAGCGTCGTACAACTCCAGGATTTGCGATTTGATGTTGATGGTGATTTTCAATTTTTGCCGCGCCGCCGCGAAAAGAAGTCCTGCAACAGGGCTGCCGCCTCATCGGCCAGCATACCGCCAATGACCTCGGCGTGATGATTCAAATGCGCTTGCGCAAACAGATCGATCGCGCTGCCGCAGGCGCCGGTTTTGGGATCACCGGCGCCGAAAATCACCCGCCGGATGCGCGCATGCATGATTGCACCCGAACACATCACACAGGGTTCCAGCGTCACATACAGATCGCAGTCGGTGAGCCGGTAATTGCCCATTGTTTTTCCGGCATCGCGCATGGCCATGATTTCGGCATGTGCAGTCGGATCGGTTCCGGCGATCGGCTGGTTGTAGCCGCGGCCGACGATGACACCATCTTTCACCACCACCGCACCCACCGGCACTTCACCCGCTGCGGCCGCCTGCGCCGCCAGCTTCAGTGCTTCCTGCATGTAAGCGGTATCGCTCATGCGCGGTCAGTCCGCGTTTAACGCGTTCTCGTAGAGTTCGGCCTTGAAACCGGTCAGGCGCTGTCTGCCGAGATCCAGCACCGGCCGTTTGATCATCGACGGCTGTGCCAGCATCAATGCAATGGCCTTGCGCTCATTGAGGCTTTGTTTGTCCGCATCAGGCAGTTTGCGGAAGGTGGTGCCGGCACGATTGAGCAGCGCTTCCCAGCCCAGTTCCCTGCACCAGAGCTGCAGGCGGTCGGCGTCAATGCCCGCGGTTTTGTAATCGTGAAAGACATATTCGATTTTCTTGGCATCCAGCCATCCGCGCGCTTTTTTGACTGTATCGCAATTGCGGATGCCGTACAGGGTGATGGTCAATTCAGAATCCTTTTAGCAGTGCCTGTGCTGACCGCACGTTGTTCAGGATCGCTGGCGCGTTCCTCCGGGGTCGCATCCCCGTTTTGCGGGGCCCCTGCTCCGCCCTCCGAAACATTACTCCCATTCAATCATCAACGGCACCGATAAACCGTTGTCACGTATAGAACTTTTTTCGGTGAGTAGCATTTCTACCGTCAAATTTACCGTCATTTGCATCTGATACCCCAAATTAGCATTCAGCATCTATCGGCACGTATCGCAGACTATCGACAGCCTGATGAATGTAACCCTTCAGGATCGGTCGGGATCTATCGTTACCTATCGCTGGCAGCGTTTTTCTTGTCCTCTGATCGTTCAGTATCTATCGCGGACTGTCGATAGCGCAAGATTTCAGTTCGTCGCTTTCCTCGCGAATCAAATAACCCATTGCGCGGTAGCCACGCTGGCGCTTGCCCCACATCCGTCGCAAGGCTGGATGGGCGGTATCCACGAAGTCAACGATCCGCACATCAATCTTCGTCGCATGCTCACGGTGGAGACGCCCGGCGTATTGCTGCAAGGTTCCCTTCCACGACACCGGCATCGCCAGAACCAGGGTGTCCAGAGGAGGATGGTCGAAGCCCTCGCCTACCAGCTTGCCGGTCGCAAGCAGTACGCGCGGAGCTTCCGGTGGCAAAGCCTCGAGTTGCCCAATTAGCGCGGCGCGCTGCTTTCGTGACATCCGGCCGTGCAGGACGAACGGCGGCGGAATCCTTCCCTCCAATGCCGTCGAGATGGCATCGAGATGGTCGGTGCGCTCGGTCAGCACCAGCACCTTGCGGCCTTGGCTGAAGGCGTGCTCGATTTCGTCGGAAATTGCGGTCGTGCGGGCCTGATCATTGGCGAGGTGCCGGAACACATCCTGAATTCCCGCGTCGGTCGGGAGGTCGATCCGTGCATGCATCGAATACGGTACGACCTCGAGGTCGTGCGGTGCACCAGCAGGTTTTGCTGCTGTGTGCCGTATCGGGCCACACTGCATGAAGATGATCGGTTGCTGGCCGTCGCGGCGGAACGGCGTTGCGGTCAGACCGAGCACGTATTTCGCCTTGGTGCGCTTCAGAATGGCGTCGAATGACACCGCGCCGACGTGGTGGCACTCATCCACGATGACGTGACCGTAGTTCTCCACCAGCGGGTGCACCTCGCCTTGCCGCGACAGAGACTGCATCACAGCTATATCGATCTTCCCCGTAGGCTTGGCTTTGCCGCCGCCGATTGTGCCGATCGTGCCCTTGCCGACGCCGAGGAAGGCCTGCAGACGCTCCTGCCACTGTTTGCGCAACTCGGTGCGATGCACCAGTACCAGGGCGTTTACACCACGCTTGGCGATCATCGCTGCCGCCGCGACCGTCTTGCCGAAGGCGGTAGGCGCGCATAGAACGCCAGCGTCATAGCTCAGCATTGTGGCAACAGCCGATTGCTGATCGGTACGCAGCTTACCGAAAAACGCGACGTCCAGCGGCTCTCCGCCAAAACGCTCATCACGCAGTTCGCAGGCAATGCCGTTGTCTTTCAGCAGTTCCTTTGCGGCATCCAGGCATCCGCGCAGCAGGCCAATGTGCTGTGGGTAGTTTTCCGCGTTACCAATCACGCGTGGTTTGTCCCACACCGACATCCGCATCGCCTGCGCCCTGTAGAACTCCGGGTTCTGAAACGCTGCGAGGCGGATCAGACGGTTCGCCAGGGACTGCGGCAACTGAGCCTTCTCGAAGTAGATGAGATTGCTCAGCGTCACGGTTAGTGACTTCGGCATTGTCCCCGGCAGCTGCTTCGTGGGCGGGGCCGAACGCTTCCACGGCGTAGCCAAGTCTTCTTCGTCGATGAAAGTGACATCCAGTGGATGCGCCCTGCCCGTCGCGCGCAGGATGATCGGCTCGATGTCGTGCGGTGCCATCAGATGGATGGACGCCAAGAACGCCCACTGGTCGTGGTAGGGGTGCAATTCCGCATCAACGAAAACGCTATAACCGTTCTCACGAGGCACCTTCTGCAGGGGCAATGCGATCAGGTTGCCAAAGCCGCCCTTGGGCATCGTGTCCTGATTTGGAAACAGGCGGTCGTAAGACTCCAACTTCAATTGCCGGGTTCGCGAACAGGTGTGACTGATGATGGCCGTGCCGAGGCGACGAGCATCGCGGGCCGAGACCCTGCCAGCGAAGAACACCCAGGCATGCGCCCCTTTGCCGGAGCGCGAAATCTCGAGAGCAACAGGCACGCCAAGTTCACTACACGACTGCACGAAGGCGCGGGCGTCCTCTCGCCACTCGGCTTCGTCGAAATCGATGGCGAGGAAATAGCAAGTGTCGTCCTCCAGCAGGGGATAGACGCCAACTGTATGCTCGCCGGCCAGATGGTCGAAGATGACCGAGTCGGACAGCGGAATCAACATTCGGTTACTACAATCCCCGCATTTGATGCGCGGTTTTTCGCAGACACCGGCACGCCATTCGTTGGCGCAGGCCGGTGAGTAACCGGACTTGGTCGTAGTCTTGCCCTCCCATCGAATAGGGTAAACATCCGTGCGCCCGCGGAACAACCGGCGAAATAGCGCCACCTTCTCGTCGGTGGAAAGCCGTGAGGGCTCCGGCGCTGACGCTGGCGATGAGCGCTCTGGCTGCTGCATGCGCCATTGAATGCCGTTCGCATCCAGCAGCGCGATGAGCCGGGCGTTTTCGGCCTTTAACTCCGCCGATGGATCGCGCTCAACCATGGGCTCCATAACCAGCAATCAAGTCGTCCATATAATTACGCACGCCGCTACTAATCCCTCGACGTCAGAAGCCCCGGAAATCGTTTTTCACGCAATTCTTCGAGCACCGATTCCGCGAGCTTCCACCCCTCCCCGCCCATCCTCGCGATCAGCTTTATCCAAACCCGCTCGAAGGCATGGATCGCATCCAGTTCTCCAAATTGAATCCCCACTGGCAGCAACGGAGTGATGTCTTCGGTCAGGCTCCGTGTGAGCTTTTCAAGCATGCGCTGCTCTGCCATCGCGCGCGTGATCGGCTTGCCTTCCAGTGCCAGATAGTGGTCAAAGCATGCGATGACTTTTTCCGGGGCCAGCGGAAGTTGCTCCAGTCCCTGATGCAAATCGAACAGGTCGCGGCTCGCGCGTCGCTGCAGCAACGCGCGCAGCTTCGTACCGAACAGCTCCTCGGGCTCGAAAGAC